>JAFMBQ010000077.1 GCA_017858365.1 Algoriphagus sp.
AATGAAATTTGGCACAAAAGCTATTCATGCAGGTGTAGAACCTGACCCTACCACCGGGGCGATTATGACTCCTATTTATCAGACTTCAACCTATGTGCAGCCCTCCCTTGGCGAACACAAAGGTTATGAATATTCAAGAACACATAACCCTACTCGCACAGCCTTACAGCGAAATCTTGCAGCCTTGGAGAATGGAAAGCATGGCATTTGTTTTTCCTCAGGATTAGGTGCGATCGATGCGGTGGTAAAGCTCTTCAATCCGGGTGATGAAATCATTAGTACCAATGATCTTTATGGAGGTACTTATCGGCTTTTCACCAAAGTATTTGAGCGCTATGGCATCAAATTCCACTTTGTGTCGATGAATGACACTAAAGAACTTGAGGCGAAGATTAATTCGAACACCAAGATGATTTGGGTAGAAACCCCGACAAATCCGATGATGAATATTATCGATTTGAAAGCTATGGCTACCGTAAGCAAAGCTAATAACTTGATCTTAGCTGTTGACAATACATTTGCTTCGCCTTATTTACAGAACCCTTTGGACTTCGGAGCTGATATCGTGATGCACTCTGTGACTAAGTACCTTGGTGGACATTCTGATGTCGTGATGGGTGCATTGGTCGTGAATGATGATGCGCTCGCTTCTCAGTTGGCATTTATTCAGAATGCTTGTGGAGCTATTCCTGGACCTCAAGACTGTTTCTTAGTACTTAGAGGAATCAAGACACTTCACCTGCGTATGGAGCGTCATTCTCAGAACGGAAAGACTCTCGCAGCATTCCTCAAGAATCATCCCAAGATTGAGAAAGTTTACTGGCCTGGTTTTGAAGATCATCCTAATCACGAAGTAGCTAAAAGTCAAATGCGGGATTTTGGAGGGATGATTTCCTTTTCTTTGAAGGGAAATAAAATAGAAGATGCAAGAACGGTGATGGAGAGTTTTTCCATTTTTGCCTTGGCAGAATCACTTGGTGGAGTAGAGTCACTTTGTGGGCATCCTGCGAGTATGACACATGCCAGCATTCCTAAAGAGGAGCGAGAAAAGGTCGGGTTGGTTGATTCCCTAATTAGACTCAGTGTTGGGGTGGAGGATGCTGAAGACCTGAAAAATGATTTATCAAATGCTCTTTCGAAGATTTAATGCAAAAAACACTACTTAATGAAAGCCGTTCGTGACTATGAGCGGCTTTTTTTTGGTAATTAAACCAATATCTTTTTGAAAAGAATCTTGGTCTGCCGTTCTGCTTGGATGCTCAGTAGCTGCTTTTCTTCTTTAAGATCCTTCGCCCATTTCAGGTATTTTTTAGATACCTCCTGCTGCTCTGCTAAGTAGCTAGTTAGTGATTGAAGTGCAATATGATTAGAATACCAAGGTTTGAGGTTGTCTTTAAGCTGCTCGATCTCAGTATGGATGCTGGAAACAAAGATTGGATTGAAGCCTAAATGAATGAGTAGATTTTCATAAATGATGATTTTTCGCAATCCTTCAAAAACATCTCGAAGTACTGTGCTGTCCATTGCACCTTTTGAATCGAGTCCTAGGTACTCGAGTTCCTCCTGAATAATCTGATTGATTGCTGTATTGACCATCAAAGGCCTGATCCCTCGACTAGATTTCTCACATTTTTGGTAGAAGTCCTCCCAAGTTTTAAGCGTACTTCCAACGACCATGTCGAAGGTCTGGATATAGAGTTGCTTCTTTTGATATGCTAAAAACTCGCGGTATCCACTGTAGGTTAAGTCCGATTTTAGTTCTTGATCTTGAAGACTTTTTTCTACTAGTTTTAAATGGTGGACCTTGTTAAGGTTTTTTTTCAGTTGTTTAAAGTCTGAAAAAATGTCAAAATTCAGACCTTCCTTCGTGTAATGAATTTTGGCAAGGAGATCCGTATAAATCTCCAAAAAACTCATTTTTGCAGACAAGGGGATGGCTTTTTTGGATTTGATCTGCTTTCCCAGTTCTAGAAATAGACTTTTGGCTTCGGCAAATTGCTGCTCAAAAACTTGAAAAACTGGAGAAAGACTTCCTGACATTTTAAGAGATTCGCACGAGAGTGGCTCCGTAGCCCCAATTATCTTTTTGCGTGTCCTGAAAGTACTTAATATTTTGGATTTGGCTCAGACGCTTATGAATTTCTTTTCGCAACACGCCATTGCCGATGCCATGGATAAATGTGATTTGGTCCATACCTGAGGCAATTGCCTGGTCTAGATTTTTTTCGAAAGCCTCTAGCTGAATACGTAATATTTCCGAATTACTCATTTCCTTAGACTCTTTTACAAGCTTTTCAATGTGCAGATCAATTGAAGCCGCAGGGCGTTTTGTGGAAATTTGCTCCGATTTAGAATTTATGGGATTTAAATCTTGATTCAGCGCTCGAATATCCAATTCTTTCGTAGTCTGCTCTAGTGCAAACACATAGGCATTCTTGTCTAGTCTTGGAGCTTTGCTGAGATGCTTAAAGAATTGCGTTGGCTTCATCCGGATCGTGCGTTCAAATGCCGGTATAGCTTTTTCAAGCTTTTGCTGAATTGGAATAAATCGAAGTAAAAAAGCAGGCCATTCGTCCATTTCTTTGAGCAAGCGGTCATCGAATTTTTTCGCTTCTCCAGCTTGGAGCTTATCCGCAAAAAGGGTTCGGTGATTCGATCCATGAACTTCTGAGGTGTGCGCAAGGTAGCCGTGATGGCTGTCATTGATTAGATAGAGAATGAGGCTTTGATCATTGATTGGGACAAAAGCTAAATATAAGCCTTGGTCTTTTGGTGCCGAAATGGGTAGCGGTGTTTCTATGGTTGAAGCTTCTTCAGTTTTGGATCCAAAGTGTTTTTTTTCTGACTCATGCACGAGAACTAACTCTTGTTTTTGAGCTGGGATGATGAAACCATCCTCGATTTCTACTTCTATTCTTCCGCTAGAGGAAATCTTTCGAATGGTCCCTTCTTCACTGCCGTGGAGAAGTCTTACTCGGTCGCCGATATTCATGAGTTTAGTGCTGATTTGTAAGTGTCAATTGCTCGTTGTCTGGCAAATTTATGATCTACAATCGGTTCTGGATACTTTTCTGTCTGAAATTCAGGAATCCATTTCTTAATATACTTCAAATCCTTATCAAATTTTTCGGTTTGGGAAGTCGGATTAAATACCCTGAAATAGGGCTGAGCGTCTGTACCGGTGCCTGCAGCCCATTGCCAGCCGCCATTATTAGAAGCCAGTTCATAGTCTAATAATTTTTTTGCAAAGTAGGCTTCCCCCCATCGCCAATCGATCAATAAGTGCTTTGTAAGGAAAGATGCGACAATCATTCTTACTCGGTTGTGCATAAAACCTGTCTCATTGAGTTCCCGCATTCCAGCATCCACGATTGGATATCCAGTCAAGCCTTTGCACCAAGCTTCAAATTCCATTTCATTATTTCGCCAAGGGATCTGATCATAAGCAGGCTTGAAAGCCCGGTCAATAACTGCAGGATTATAGGCTAAGATGAACATGTAGAATTCTCGCCAGATCAATTCATTCAGAAAAGTTGCATTGAGCGATGCGGCTGTTTTCGCAAGTTTGCGAATTGAAATCGTGCCAAAGCGAAGATGTATGCCCAACCGCGAGGTGCCTTTTACTGCGGGGAAATTCCTTTTTTCATCGTAATGACTGATTAATTCCTCATCAGCTGTTTTGGATGGAATAGAAATCTCCGAGTGCTGAAATCCCATATCTGCTAAACTTGGAATTGGAAAGCTGTCAGATTTGAATAAATTTTTCCAATTAAGTTCATCCAAGGGGCTAAAATTGGTTTTATTGTACTTTTCCAGCCAGACTCTACTAAAAGGGGTAAATACTTTATAAAATTCGCCGGATCCATTAAGGATCTCTCCAGGTTCAAAAATCAGCTGATCTTTGAAGGTAAAAAATGGCACTCCTTTCTCCTCTAACAGATTCTCTATGGCGGTGTCTCTTGATTTAGCATATGGCTCATAATCTCGATTGGTGTAGACACCTTCAAGTTCATACTCTGCCAGAAGTGATTTAAAGATCGCCTCTGGCTCACCATATTTTACCAGAAGACTGCTTCCCTTGCCCTCCAATTCAGCAGAGAGCTTAGTGACCTGATCATGGATAAATTCGACTCGGGCATCTGCTTTTTCCTCAAGTTTGTCCAGAATATTTTTATCAAAAATGAAAATAGGAAGGACGTTTTTTTCCTGCTGTAAGGCATAAAAAAAACCAGTATTATCATTGAGTCGGAGATCCCGTCTAAACCAAAAAAGAGAAATTTTTTCCATAAGGTAATTTTCTAGGACAAGATGCTTAGGGGCGGAATTGTTTAGGTTTTTTCTTTCGAATCATTGAATCTGGTTCTGCAATGGGAGGAGGCGGGAATCGATTCAACGAATCCAACCTGTTTTCTACGGGACTGAGATCAATAGGCTTCCAGCTATCGTTTTCATCTATGTTATACCTTAGAAAATCATCTGAATCATTGATTCTTAATTTCTCTTTTTTATTTCCGGTGATTTTTTGGAATAATTCGGAGAATGAATTGAAGGATACGTTTTGAGAAAGCGACACTCCGTACGTGGCTACGTTTTTCGATAAGGAAAGCGAGGTGAAGGTGTTGAAATTATTACGGTTGAAGATTCGTATTCGGTATACACCATCTTCAGTGAGCAAGTATTCTGCTTGCCAATCCCCGATAATCGAAGCAGCTTGAGCATTTCCTAGATTATCAGTAAATCCTCCATCTCTTGAAACCCGAAGACGGCCGTCTAAGAAGGTATAAGCGACACTCAACTGGAAAGTCTCCAAGGTGCTCTGATCAAGTGATGCCAAGTCAAAATTCACTTCCAAGTTTTTATCTACTTGGCTCAGGAAGTTATTCAGCTGGGAAGAGAGCAATTGGCCTAAGCTGGAAGAAATGGTAGAAGTACCGGAGAACTGACCTTCAGGCGAAAATCCACGGGTCATTATCACAGAGAAGACTTGCCGGTTCATTTCCTGTTCGTCATTGGCGATTCGGTTTTGAAAGGCAGAAATCGTGGTCTGCACATCCCCGCTCGAAGGGAATTCTGAGAAATCAAACCCAAAAGTAATATCAGGAGAAAGCAATTCTCCATTGAGATTCATGATCACATCTACAGGATACCTTCTGGTGGAGCTGGACTCTGAATTTGCTAGAGCGCTAGATGCAAGTAGGGGTTGGATCGAGACATTTTCAGTGTAGGCTGCGGTCAGATTCATCACTCCCTGATACGGATCTCCATACCAGGTGATTCTGCCTCCAGGTCTTACCGTGAATTTCTTTTTGACGACATTGTAAAGCGAAAAATTATACTCTCCCTCTGAGATTTGATAGGTTCCGTTAAGTGTGAAATTCCCTTGGGTATCAATATTCATCGCCATCACTCCACTTCCTCGTCCAGAGATACCTTCACCTGTTTTGGGGTCAATGATGATTTCCACGTAGGCTTCAGGAGTGATATCCAAGTTGAAATTCATTCTGACATTCTCAATGGCAAGTCTGTTAATGTCCTCTGCGATTTGTTTGATTCGGATTGTATCTTGAATATTAATCAAGTTGATAAAATCTTCTTGACCCTGGGAACTTGAGCTAGCCAAAGGGATGAAAATTCTCGTTCCGGATTTACTTGTAGCATTGGCTGTAACGTCTAGATTTGTAGTTGTGCCTTTTACAGCAACAGATCCGCTGACAAAAGCTGTTCCATAGAAAGGCTCACCATTTTCATCAGTAGTATTCAAGATTTGAAAATCTGTAAGCGTTGAATTCATATCTAGGAAGATATTTTTGAAACCATTGTGATTGATTCCTCCAAGGAGATTAGCGGTGTGATTGAATTGATCTCTAAGTGTAACTTCTTGAAAACTAATCTGGGTAGGACGGAATACGATACTTCCGTTCAAAGTATAAAGGGTATTGAGGTAGTTTACTTTTAATTTACCATCGTTGATGCGACCTCTCCCATCTAGTATAGGACTGGTGACTTCCCCACCGATTTTGATTGATCCAGTTACGGTCCCTCCGAGGTCAGAAATGTAATTAGAAAGAAAAGGCTCAAATATGATCAGATTAGCCTGAGCCAGTCTAGCTGTCATATCTAAGCTTTGATCTGCAATACCAATTTTGCCATTTACTTCAATAGACTTATTTCCATTGGAGGTGTTGGTCAAAGAAACTTGAATCTCCTCTGGGCCCATATTTAAGTCTGCTTTTATATCCCCAACTGGAAATTTATTTATACTAAAATCAGACATGTTAAGATTCCCTGCAATCAGCGGATTTGTATAAACCTGCTCGAAAGTAAATTTACCATTGGCAGAGCCTTCAAAGTCTTGTGGTAATAAGGTGTTCAGTAAGTCGATGTTTACATTAGCAATAGTCAGGTTCAATTGATTTGATTCCAGTCCCCCTATTTTCCCTTCCAAAGCGATAAATTGATTTTGGTTAAATACTTTGACATTCTCGAAATTCACAACATCAGGGGTCAGTGTAATGGAGTTAAGTGAATCAAATTTCCACTCTCGATTCAGTACTTTTAAGGAGGAGGGATCAAAGGTTAGCTTAGTGTTTTCTGCCGAGAATACTGCATTAGCTTGGATTCGAGCTGCACTTTGGGTAGAATCCTGATCTAAACTAAAGTCTAAATCCATTTGGTTTTCATTCCAAATTGCTTCAAATCCAAGGTTCGTAAATTCCAGGGTTTTGTTAAGCTCCTGTTTTTTTGAAAAAACATAAAAAGAGGCAAGAATATCTTCACTGTTGATCAATTTGGAGGTGTTAAAGTCCAAATTTGTGCCATAAGCAGTTTTTCCTTGATAGCTTAGCGTGTCGATACTGCTGAAGAAGTTGAATATAGTATTCTCTGCCGTTTGGTAGAATGCACCCTCGAGAACCGTGTTTCTACTAATTGAGAAGTCTGGTTCTACTAATTGGATCAAGGGATTCATATTGATCATCCGGACATTTAAATCAAGATTGTAGGTTTCTGAAAAATTCTGAGTTAGATCTGCTATAGGCTGCTCCTCATTCAGTACAATTCCTTGATATTGAGCAACTAGAATTTGAAGATCTGAGGCCATTTGCTCCAGATTAAATTGTCCCGAAGCCGCAGCTACGATGTAATCCGAGTTGAGCGAAAGGGTACGAGTACCACCAGCAAATAAAGACTGGACAAAGAAATCTCCTATATCCAAATATCTGCCATCATAGTCCACCTTGAGGTCTTTAAACTTCGCGATTCCTTGGATGTCATCGATTTTAATTCCTCTGCTTTCAATCTCTAAAGTGCCGCTGAAGAAATTTAATTTGTCATCTAGCCCAAGGGATGAGACCATTGCCGTGTCAACCTGAATTTGGATACTGATAGAGTCTGTGGCAGCTTTCAAGTTAGCTAGCCCCACAGCTTTCATTTTTAGGTTGGGATCATCTATCGCAAAACTCCCTTTGAAAAGGTCCAATCCGTAGGTGGCATCAGTAGTAATATTTGTGTATTCGTAATTGCTCAATCCTATCTTGGATATTTTGGCATCGACATCCACTAGAATATTTTCTAGCGTATTCCCTTTGAGGTTTACATTTCCAATCAAACTTAATTTCTGAAATAAAGCTTGATCCTCGGTCAAGACCCCTAGATTCAAGTCCGTCAATGTTACATTAGACACAATACTAGGGAGTCCGTTTACCGTGTCGTAATTAATTCGCCCTTTTACAGAACCTACAGAAGTATTGAATTCTCCATTGGTGACGAATCGGCTCAATAAGCCTGCAAAGTCCGCAGTAAATTGGATATTATTTAATTTTCGGATTTCTTTCTCGATCGTTTCAGGAAGATAAGGTGAAAGGTCTCGTGCCAAAACAGTAGAGTTTTTCAGCGAAAGGTTAATGTAAGTTTTTGAGATTTCTGGAAGGCCGTCTAGTTCAAAACTGCCGAAAATCGCAGTCTTTTGTCCCACTCGAATTAGGAATTCTTCAGATTTAAGGTCAGAAACAGGGCCGGTAACTTTTCCCGTCAGGTAGATTTCATCATCGATTTCAGGAAGAGTCGGCGCGAATAGTTTGAGATCTTCCAGGTGAAGTTTGGATTCTTCTAAGTCAGCAATGATTACTACCTCATTTATGAAATTTGAAAAGGCAATGGGCGAAGCAAATTCAAATCGAAGGAAATCTTTGAGGACACTTTTAGAAGTTTTAAGACTCAAATTTGCAAATTCTAATTCCTTTGAAGAATAAAGGAAATCTGTTTTAAATTCCTGTATGGCTAAGTTTGATCCAGTCTCGATTGCGTTTAAAAGCTTGACTGAAATATTGATTTTATCTCCATTGAGTTTGAAGTCAGTTAAGTTGGCATTCAATGCTTTAAGTCTTATCCGATTGTAATCCAAACCATCGGTGATTGGTACTTTATTAAAATTCACCAAGAAGAATTCGGAATTTCTGATGGTGACTCCTCCGATTGCAAAACTAGTAGGGCTGCTGCTTCCTGACCCTCCAAATCGAGAATTGAGTTCATTGATCCATCGATTAATATTCATGGAGGAATCAGCGGCATGAATCAATAAATGGATCTGAGCATTCTCGATACGAACCTGATCGAGAGAGGGTGGTCCAGAAGAAAGAAGAGAACCAATCTTAAAATCGACCAAAAGTGCTTCTGCTGCAATCATGGTGCTGTCTTGGAAATCCAGGATTTTCACATCACGAAGCTCAAGGGCATCCCACCAATTGAGTCTAATATGGCCGACTTCAGCATGGAATTCTGAACCATCATTTAGAAATTCGGTAACCTTGTCGATTGCCCAGTTTTGAACTGCAGTGACTTGCAGAAGTAAGGCAAAGGAAATCAAGAGCATGACGATCGAAAAGACAATCCATACGATCACTCGAAACGCTTTATGCAAAAAATCCGTAACTTTCGAGTTCTTTTCCAATGGGTACCAACAATATCGTTATTCTAGCAATTGAATCCTCCTGCGACGAAACCTCGGCTGCTGTAATAGTAGACGGCAAAGTACTTAATAATATTGTCGCAACGCAATCGGTCCATGAAAAATATGGGGGAGTTGTACCTGAGCTTGCTTCTCGTGCGCATCAAGAAAATCTCATTCCTGTTGTTCAGGAGGCTATTTTTTCGGCAGGGATTAGCAAAGATCAACTCAGTGCGATCGCCTTCACGAGGGGGCCAGGATTAATGGGCTCACTGTTGGTAGGGGTTAGTTTTGCCAAAGCATTGGCTTATGCTAGAGGGATTCCCTTGATTGAAGTCAATCACATGCAGGCGCATATTTTGGCGCACTTCATTGATGCGCCGCAGCCAAGTTTCCCTTTTATCTGCCTCACCGTAAGTGGGGGGCATACCCAGTTGGTTTTGGTCAAGGATCATCTGGATATGACAGTGATCGGGGAGACTCAGGATGATGCTGTGGGAGAGGCTTTCGACAAGACCGCCAAACTCCTTGGACTTCCTTATCCAGGAGGCCCATTGATAGATCGACATGCGAAAAACGGGAATCCGAAAGCCTTTACTTTCCCGATCACACGAATGCCTGAATTGAATTACTCTTTCAGTGGGATCAAGACCGCAGTGCTTTATTTTCTTCGGGATGAGTTGAAGGAAAATCCGAATTTCATTGAGGAGAATTTATCAGATTTATGCGCAAGCATTCAATTCAGTCTGATCCAAATGCTTTTGATTAAATTGAAGCTTGCGGTAGCGGAACATCAGGTAAAAAATGTTGCAATAGCAGGTGGTGTATCCGCCAATTCTGGTCTTCGAGAAGCTTTGGGTCAATTGGCCAAAGAGAAAAATTGGAACTTGTTCATTCCCGAATTCGAATACTGTACAGATAATGCCGCGATGATCGCCATGGCGGCACATTACAAATACCTCAAAGGCGAGTTTTCTTCTCTGGAAGTGACTCCCCTTGCTAAAATGAAGCTTTAAGGCATGAGTAAAGACTCCAAATTCGATAAAATTATCAACATCAAGAATAGGAAAGCAAGCTTTCAGTTTGAGTTTGTGGATACCTATAAAGCAGGAATGGTCCTTAAAGGAACAGAGATCAAATCTATTCGTGAAGGGAAAGTTTCCTTGTCAGAATCCTTCTGCATTTTTTTAGATGGAGAGTTATACGTGCGCCAAATGCATATCGCACCCTATTCAATGGCAGCTAGTTACAATCATGTTGCCATACGGGATAGAAAGTTATTATTAGGTAAGCGAGAACTCGAAAAACTTCAAACTAAGTCCCAAGAAAAGGGGCTTACCATCATTCCAGTTCGTATATTTATCAACGATCGAGGTCTTGCAAAAATGGAAATTGCACTCGGTCGCGGAAAGAAAACACACGACAAGCGACAGGATTTGAAGGAAAAAGATGCAAAAAGAGAAATTCAGCGAATGGCCTTTAACTGATGTTTTTGGGATTTGTAGGCAGACGATCCTGCCGATCTACCTCCGACCCACTTTTGACTCTGCTTTAGTCACTCAATTACTTTTCGGAGAGTGCTATCAAGTGCTCACCATGAGCAATAATCAGCTTTGGTTCAAGATCGCTCACGAGGACACGGGACACAGTGGGTACATTTCCTCCAAATTGCTTAAAGAAATCCCATCCGCTGATTATCAAACTTATCTGACCAATGACTTTCAGATAGTTACCAGCCCAATCGCTGCGATAGAATACATGGGGACAAATTTGTATTTGCTTCCAGGAAGTAGACTTCATTTTTCAGATTTAGAACTGTTCAATTGGCGAGATCATATCGGATTTACCGGTTCAGTTCGAAGTCACGCCTTTCTAGCCAACCGCGAACAATTAATCGACATTGCTCTTAAATTCATAAATGCACCTTTTCAACCTGGAGGAAGAAGTATCTTCGGTTTGGATGAGAAGCAGGCCTTTCCATTGATCTTTGCGATCGCCGGATATTTGTGGAAGTCTGAGAAACTTCCCGGGAAACTGGTAGCTGCCGAAGAGATGCTAGCAGGAGATATCATCATCGTCACTGAATCAGATTCAGATAAAAAGAGGGTAGCCTTATATCTAGGAGCTGAAGAAGTACTCTGGATGGATAATCGAATGCGGATAACAGACTTCGACGATTGGTTAACATTCGCAAAAAACAATCCTGGCAAACAGGTCGTTTTGGAATCACGAAACCTTATCGGATAGTATGGAAAAAAGGGTATTAGTCCTCAATTTGGATCATTCTCCAGTAGCGGTTGTTACCGTTCAAAAGGCGATTGTGCTCCTTCATTTGGACAAAGTTTCCTGTCTTTCCGCTTACGAGTTTTTAGAAGTTCGAACAGTCAGCAAGAGTTTTGACTATCCGGCTGTCATCTGTTTGAATAATTATAAAAGCATTCCTTATCGAGGAGTTTTACTGAATAGAAATAATCTTTTTCGCAGAGATAAAGGCGAATGCCAATACTGTGGAAGTAAGAAACAGCTCACTATTGATCATGTGATCCCACGGTCCAAAGGTGGAAAAAGTAATTGGACTAATTTGGTCACTGCATGTCACCGATGCAATGTGGTCAAAGGAGATAAATCTCCTGAGCAAGCGGGATTACGTCTAGCCAATTTGCCATTTAAGCCTTCTCTTGCTTATTTTTTAGCCGAGTATGCCGAGCGTCAAGCATCTGAATGGTTGCCTTTTCTGGAAAGTAAAATTGCTCAATAGCTTAAATTGTTTTTTTTAAGTTAAAAAATGTCTTGAATTCCGCTTTTGGTATAATATCAAATTGATGGTTTTTATTGGCAAAGTAATTGCCTGCCTGAGCACTATGAATTTATCGTTTATCTATTCGCTATTATTTGCTGTGATATTTAGCAATGCCGAGATCCAAGTTCAACAGCTTATAGGGAAATGGCAATTGGTCTATTTTGATGGAATTGATAGAGTGAAAAGCTCTCCTCAATATCAATCTTCCGATTCTGCCATGCGTACAAATATTGAGTATAAAATAAAGTCCAGATTGGAAAATACCGTCTATGATTTTATCTCGAGTGATACCCTAATCTATACCGATTATGAGAATAACATCATTGTGATGAAAAAGGCAAAAATTGAATTGAAGAAAGATAGTGTTCTGACCATATTTGATGGTAAAGTAATGCGGGAAGCAAAGATTTTGGAGCTAGAAACTAATCGAATGGTGCTCGAACCGATTTCCTCCAATTCAAATGGTGGAGGAAAATTGATCTTTGAAAGAGTAATTGAAAAAGAGAAAAAGTAAACTCTAACTCATAAAAAAACTCCGTAATCAAATAATGCTTACGGAGTTTTTTTTGTGCGGGTGTTTTTGAAAAGCATTTTTCTTTTAAGATTTATTTTTGATTTTAAATCATCCCGAAATCAGCGGATTTATGGTCCTAATAAAATCTAATATTTTAACTCAAGTGGATTACTCAAGAGTTTAAAACTCTTCCTGTGCCAGATACAATCTCCATATTTTTTGATTCCTTCGCGATGTGATTTGGTTGGGTATCCGGCATTTTTTTGCCATAAATAGTAGGGAAACTCTGCTGCAAGCTTTTCCATCAAATCATCTCTATAGACTTTTGCCAAGATGGATGCCGCAGCAATGCTGGCATATTTACCATCGCCCTTGATCACACAGGTATGTGGTATAGTTAAATTGGATCTCCAGCGATTCCCATCGATTAAGAGGTGATCGGGTAACAGCTTTAAGCCTTGCACTGCTCTGGTCATTGCCAGAAAAGAGGCATTCAAGATATTGATTTTGTC
>JAFMBQ010000621.1 GCA_017858365.1 Algoriphagus sp.
ATGGTTTGCTCCAAATAAACCAACCGAAGAACTCTATGATACCAGTGTAGATCCTTACGAATTCAATAACCTGGTCGCCGATCCAGAATATGCCGAGAAACTCACCGAACTTCGAGCGGCCCATGAGCAGTGGCTTTTGGATTATCCGGATCTGGGAGCGATGAATGAGCAGGAAATGGTTAGAAACTGGTGGGGAGGAAAAGATACGCCACCGATTACGGCAGCTCCGGAAATCTCATTTTCTGATGGAAAAGTCAGTATCAGTTCTGCCACCAAAGGCGCTTCCATCGGCTATCGAAAATCCACTTCGGACACATGGTCAGTTTACCAAAAACCAGTTGAATGGACCGCCGGAGATTCATTGTATGTGAATGCACATCGAATAGGCTATGAGCCGAGTGAAAAGGTGATGGTGGTGAAATGAGGAAAAAACTCTTCAGAGAATTTTTTTCTCTGAGCAATGAAAAAAATCTAAATCCTTAAAAAAAACGATTATTCTGAAATCAACAAGCTCTTCAAAGTCTTCTCCCCACCTCTCATCAGATTCAAATCGACTTTTTCACCGATTCCTTTTACTTTTCCTTTTTCCGAGAACTGCCAAATCACCCAGTGATTGCTTTTCGGTTCCATGACTGGATTATAATTGGCTACCCAAAGCGGGTAATCCTCAAATCCGTGACCTTCTAATACATGCTTAAAAAATGCATCGCCGGTATAGATGATCGGTTTCACACCGTATTGATTTTCCACGATCGTCAGCCAATTTCGGATTCCTTCTCTGAGTCGTTCTCGGGACTGAATGGTGGATTGTTTCTCAATATCCAGAATCGGTCGAAAATCCCCCTTTTTTAACTCAACGGTTCGGATGAAATTTTCTGCTTGTTTGGTACTATTCTGATTTGGACGATAGTAATGATAAGCCCCTCGGGCCAGACTCATCGTATCGAGCGCCTCCCAATTTTGCTCAAATCTGCTATCAGTATCGTCACCCATCGTAGCCCGGATGATGAAAAATTCGATCCTTCGATCCTTGAGCGTTCGGTCAAACTGTTTCCAATTTATTTTTCCTTGGTAATGAGAAATATCGATTCCTAATACACCATCAATATGTGTCCGGAAAACATATTCAAACTTCAAATCTTCAAACTCCGAAAGTGGTTGATTGGCGTAGTAGGGAAGTTTATGGAGCTTGTTCCAAGTGGAATACACCAAGTAACTTGTTCCTCCAATTAAAAGGATGAATAGCAAACTAATTCCTAACCAAAGTGAGGGTTTCTTTTTCTTTCGGGGCATTGAGGTGGATTAGGCCGTAAAAGTCGGAAAAAATGAATTGGCGTTTAAGCTTTCCCAGTCAGTTGATACTGAAAATTTAGAAACAATTGGTTTATAAACCTCTGATTCCAGAGTAATGTATAAGACTAACCTTAAAATATCAAAAATTTAAGGTGAGTGTGCTTTTCTGATCTTGGCGTTGAGGTCTGTTTTGAACAGTAACATTAAAAAATCAAAAATTTAATGTTGCTGTTGATTTTTCAGCCTTGAATTTAATTCCAGAATTGCAACTCAAACCAACTCGGTGTCTGCGAAAAGTGGAGAATCTGCTGGGGTGATTATTACCTGAACGTGAAGCTGTATTGGATTTTGGGGAGTTGACAAGGGTTTTTAAATGAGTAAATCGAACTCGTACTACTCGAAATTCCTGAATTTTCTTTCTGAGCATATGATTTAAAATCCTCGCGATAGCTACTCAAGGTTGCAAACCTCGAGTAGTGAAGGATTTAGACAAACTCATGCTCAAAAAAACATAGAAAAGCCAAACTTCATACCTAAGCTGTTTTGATTAGTAGTCAGTTTTAAATCCTTCTCTTTGAGATTTGTGCCATTGTAGGTTAGGGAAAGATCAAGCGAACTCTTTTCTCCCAGCAGAAAAACAATTCCTAAGCCTCCTCCTAGATTGGATACAGTATAGTTGAGATCGCTGTCTATTCCAGATCCTTCTGTAGTTTGTCCCCTAGAGCCAAATAGAGAGCTGACTTCTGCAAAAGGAATGATTTTTTGGGTGGAGAAATAGTATCTAACCCAAGGACCTGCTCCAAAGAAGGAGGATTGAGAGTCTAGTTCAAGCCCGGCTGACTTGGTAGTCCCAGTACTAGTTGAAGTGGCTAATTCCAATCCTGTCACCAAACCATTTGCTATAAAATATCCTCCCCTAACGGAAAGAAATAGACTAGTTTGTGTTTCTTCTACACTGCCGCTACCTGCGATTTCAGTTTTTGAATTGGTAAAAGCAATCCCCATAAGCCCATCGTTTTGCCCTAGTCCTAGTGAAGTCCCCATTCCAACGAGAAATTTACCTTTTCCCGTTTGAGCTGCGGAGATAACCGAAATGAAACATAGTAATCCGATAAGTAATATTTTTTTCATGATTCCTTGGTATTAAATTGAGTGTTTAGTTATCTATATGCTTCAAAGCAATAGGCGTTATTGCCCGTTAGAGAAATAACTTTTCCCTTCTTTCCGTTTTCTCCGGGAAGCGTGTAGATAGCTGTCCCTCTAAAGGCCTCGTCGGGAAATTCCCCAATCCGTTGGGGATCGATCTTCCATACGGTCTTTCCCTCCCGGATATCTATCGCATGGAGCCTCCCGCTTGCTCCCCCGTTGAAATAGACCACCCCATTCATATAGCTCATTTTGCTGCTTGTACCTGAGCCCCTGGTCTTCCAGAGCTGATTGCCGGTCATT
>JAFMBQ010000622.1 GCA_017858365.1 Algoriphagus sp.
TAACTGGAAACTATAAGGTTGATAACGGTTCAGTTCAAATCGTAATCGGCAAAGCGTTGACCACGACAGTTGTTACGATTAACGGTGGGCCGTTTACTTATAATGGTTCTGCCCAAACTCCAGCAACAGTAACTGTAACAGGTGCTAACCTCAGTTTGACTCCGCCTGCTAATTATGCGAATAACGTGAGTGCAGGAACTGCAACAGCAAGTTATACCTATGCAGAAAGTGCAAACCATTTTGGTAGCAGTGACAATAAAAACTTTACTATCGGTAAAAAATCAGCCAGCATAACATCTAATGCATCAAGCAAATACTGTGGTCAGGCTGACCCAAGTTTTACTGGAACATTGAGTGGATTCCTAGCAGGAGATAATTTTACTCCAACTTATAGTAGAACGACAGGTGAAGCTGTTGGATCAGGCTATACAATTAGTGCGGTATTAAGTCCAGTTGGAGTATTTTCTAATTACGATATCACTAATAATACAGCAAGCTTCACCATTAATGGAGTCAAAATAGACGCCTCCGCTTCCGGATCTCCAGTTCAAATGGGAACAAGTGCCATTTTAAGAGCTACTGTTTCTCCTGGCGTAGGCGGAGTAAGTGTAATATTTGTGGTAACCAATGAGGCAGGTGTTCCGATCTTTACCTCTGATCCAGATGTAACAAATTCGTCTGGAATAGCAACAGTTTCAACAGAGGTATTCGATACAATCGGAGTTTTCACAGTCACAGCGACAGCTGGATCCGGATGTGCAAGTTCAATTGCTTATATCCCAGTATATGATCCGAATGAAAACTTAATCACCGGTGGTGGTTGGATTAACTCTCCGAAAGGTGCCTTTGCCGCTAATCCTAGATGGGCTGGAAAAGCTAATTTTGGATTTATTTTCGAATCCGAGAGGGAATCGAAGTCTGAAAAGGAATCGAAGTCTGAAAAAGATTCGAAGTCCGAAAAGGATTCGAAGTCTGAAAAGGATTCGAAGTCCGAAAAAGATCCGAAGTCCAATCGGGAGTCAGAATCCAAAAAAGGATCTAAACCTGGAAGGGGATCAAAACCTGGAAAGAGACCGAGTCAAGGTGTAGCTATGGAGGAGTTCTACTTTAATGCTGGAAGCCTCAACTTCAAATCAACCTTGTCTGAATCTGGCAAATTGAAGATTTCCGGGTCCAAGGGTGAGTATCAAGGTGGTGGTACACTCAACGGAGTACCGGGGTACAAATTCACTTTAACTGCGGAAGATGGAGATCTAAAAAGAAAGACTGATCCAGATAGGTTCCGAATTAAAATTTGGGGATCCAATGGAGTCATCTATGACAACGGATTGAAATATAAGAGAAAATCAGATGGTACTACTACTTTAGGAGGAGGAGCTATTTTGATTCAAGAAGCCAAAGGAAAAAACAGAAGGGAAATTGACTCTGAGTTTATTGAAGTAGCCTGGAACACTTCCATTTCAGTAATTGAAAAACAGCTGACGGAATTAGGGAAAGAATGGTTTGAAGGAAGAAAGATCAAGATGATTATCGATACTGAATCTTATAATCCTTTGATCCCAGGCCTTTACGAGTTGAAGGTAGGGGTAGCAGAAAATGAATGGGTGGAACTGACTGATCAAATCTCAGTAAACGTGTTGGTCTCCACTAAACCGAAGGCATTGGACATTACAATTAGCAATGAGACGATTCCAATGAATATAGAAAAAGGAAGTCTTATTGGGATACTAGCTACAAACGATCCAGTGGATATGATTCATACCTATAGCATTGAATCTTCACAGGTAATAGTAGAAGGAGACCGGGTTATCTGGATGGGCGAAGGAGCTGTACCAATTGAGATTAGGCTTGAAGTATTTAGTATAGATAGAGTAGGCCAGACGATTTCCAGAGAGATTACGCTTGGAAGAGAATTGAAATCAGGCGAATTCTTCCTGTATCCAAATCCAGCGAGTCAAGAAACCAAGGTAATGGTAGAGCTCGATGGGGGAGTAGCAGTTAGCATCAGGATCTATGATTCGATCGGAAGATTGATAGTGGAGAATGAATCCTACAGAGAAGGGGACTTTACTCAGACGATCAATTTGGAAGGCTTAGCTTCAGGCTTATATACCGTACAGGTAAAAGCAGGAAGTATAGTAATGACGAAGAGATTGATTAAAAAGTAAACGTTTAATTCTTAATCACGAAAGCCTCTTCTTTTTATAAGAAGAGGCTTTTTTTATGTTGCGTTGAGTTTAAAGAAGTTAAAATAAATGAGACCTTTTGATGTACAAGAATTGAGCTAGCGCAATCTTAACTACCTCTTGAAATTGGCCTACTGGTGAATTGTCATTTTTTAGGATCAGATATTCTTTTTGGTTTCACCTACGCAGAGTCATAAAAAGCAACCAAGTAGATCCAATTACAATCAATACTGCCAAGGCTTAAAGAGCGCAGCCGTTTCGCAGAGGAAATTTTGAGATAGAATCTAAACTAAATCAAGATGATAAAAATATCCGCTATGGTATTTTCTGCGCCCTAGTTGGCGCTGTGGAGAGAATAAAACGCGAATCAACAAAATTGGGAAAGCGAATTTTGATTCGCTGAAATTAACGGGATACAGATCCTACGAAAGCGGTTCGCAATTCTAAATCAAAAACAGTAGAAAACGAGTAAGTTGATTTGGTGAAAGAAGATTTCTTGGGATAGTTCATTAAACTGTGTCTAGGTTTAAATTTATGTTTCAAAGGACTG
>JAFMBQ010000623.1 GCA_017858365.1 Algoriphagus sp.
ATGCTTGAGTGAATGCTTCAAAGATGGACTCCAACTTTTGCTCAGGGATACCTATTCCACTGTCCTCAAATGCGAAATGAAGAAAGCAAAATGAACCCTCTGTATTCTCAAGCTGGAGACTTATCCGGACAAATCCCCTCTCGGTAAATTTAATAGCATTAGAGACCAAATTATTTACAATCTGACCTATTCGGACTGAATCTCCGATTAATTGGTTTGGTATTCCACCATCTATTTCTGCACTTATTTTCAAACCTTTCTCATTAGCCTGGAAACTATGAGAGTGTACAATTCGATTGATCAAATTCCTTAAGTCAAAAGGAACTGCTTCCAATTCAAGTTTGCCAGAATCAATCTTGTTATAGTCAAGAATATCATTGATTAAACCCATTAAATTCTCTGCAGAAAATTGTAAAGTCCGTAGGTTTTCCAATTGGTCTGGCCGAGGATTTTCTTCCATTAAAAAATGTGAAAGACCAATAACTGCATTCATTGGGGTTCTAATCTCATGACTCATCACTGAAAGAAATTGAGATTTTGCAATTGAGGCCTGTTCGGCACGCTCCTTAGCCATCAAAAGCTCTAATTGCGCCTCCTTAAGTCTTGAGATGTCTCTCGCAATCCCAGTATAATATCGCTTCGAATCTTGCTTTAATTCCACCATTCTCCCATTGGAATTAAAAACTTTATAACCACCGCTCTTATGACGAAGTCTGAATTCCAAAAATTGATTCTCGGCTAAGAAATCACTGCTTGAAGATACCATCAACTGAAATACATTAAGATCATCAGGATGAATGTATTCAAAAATACTATGTCCCAATACCTCTTCAGCAGTGTAGCCAAGAAATTGAGAAACATTAGGAGAAACATAATACAAATCAAAAGTTTCGGTCAGCGAAAATATGATTTCTGTGGATTCTTCCACAAGTGTTCGATATTTTTCTTCTGATTGTAGGAGATTCGATTTAGCTTCCTGCTCTTCATGGACATCGCGAATTATTGCCAAAGCAAATTCTACGATATCATTTTCAACTATAGGTCTGATTGTCTGGTGATAGTACCTTCCCATAAAAAAGAACTCCGACTCCACAATTTCTCTGCTCCCATACACACGATCTAACAACAAGTTAAGCTCATCTAGATTGCTAATCGTAATCTCTCTAAGCAATTTACCCTCAAAAGACTCACGGCTGAGGTTCCACATTTCAAAATTGGTACCTTCTGCCAGAATGTATCGACGAGATTTGTCTAATAGAAAAACATTAGTTCCCGGAATATTTGAGGCAAGCACACGGTATTGTTTATCCCGCTCTTGATTGAAATTCTCTAGATTTTTACGATCGGTAATATCTTGAAATAGCCCTTCATGGAATAATATTTTACCTGAGCCATCAAGCACATCACGTGTTTTATCTTCGACCCAAGCATACAATCCATTCTTCGTTTTAACTCGATATTCTCCAGAAAAAGAAGATATCCCTTGAGAATCTCCGGATAATTCAAGCGAATTTTTGATTCTTTCCACATCCTCTGGATGGAGTAATTCAAAGAATGAAACTTTGTTCTTAACCAACTCATTAGCTGAAAAACCAAATTGGTTGACATTATCCGAGATGTAATTGATTCTATAATTTTGAGAAGGGTTTATTCTAAAAAGAACTGCTGGGCTATTTTCTACGATTAATTTAATTCGTTTTGCAAGCTTCTGACTTTCATACTTTTCAGTAAGATTTCTTAAAATAAAGGAATAGCCGATCCGCTCTCCAGTTCCAGAAGTGAGTGGTTGAAATGAAATTTCGAAAGGACTTGATGCCGTATGCTTAGTTTTTATTGTAACCTCTTTCTTTACACTTTGACCTACGGCAATTGATTGTGTTATTAATCTAAGATTTTCCGCATTGTGAAATTTCACATTTATCAGCTTTTCAAAAGGCCCTGTAAAACCCGCAGCTGTCTCGGGACAGCAAAGTTGAATGGCGGCCTCGTTCAAATAGATGACCATCAGCTCATTATTTGTCACCAAGATTGGATCAGTTACTTGAGCTAGAATCTGTGATTGAAGTTTTAGGTAATCATCCGCGGCCCGCTTATGAGTAATGTCAGTGCAAAATCCAAAAACCTCCAAACCTTGAGTGAGGAAGTCCTTTCTCGCTTCAATCTCATAACTGATATAGATCGGATGCTGATCTTGATCGAGAATAATAAATTCGCCTGAAGAATTTGAATGGGTTTCAATTGCCTTTTTCAAATTCTGAACAAAAATATTCCTAGTTTCTCGTTCAATCTTTTTGATCAAAACAGTATATTCCTGAACAGCAGGTAAATCTCCCAATCCAAATAAATTGGATAATCCTCCAGAAATGAAGAACATTTTTTTGGTGTTACTGTATCTCCAAGACCCCGATTTAGCTAAGATTTCGGTGCTAGCCAGCAGGTGCTCGTTGCGCTCAATTTTTTTGGATAATTGGCTGCCACGATAAGCTCCTCCCAAAATATCACCAAGCTGCCTGAATATTTGAAGTTCCTTTTCTTTAAACTCTAGGATTCCAGTTTGCAAAGCGATAATCCCCAATAGTTTTGAACCAGAAATCATGGGTATAAAAATGAATGACTTCTCTTCCTCTACGAGCAGTTTCACTTGTCCTTTTATCAAAAATTTTTCAAATTCTTTAGCCTTTCCAAGAATTTGAAAGTCAATATACATGCTTGCTTCTGAATCTTTAGAGGTCC
>JAFMBQ010000078.1 GCA_017858365.1 Algoriphagus sp.
CATCACCAGTCCCCACTATAGCGACTGCACCTACTTCTCGAGCCACTATTGCCGCATGTGAAGTTCTCCCGCCTTGATCAGTTATGATACCCGCTGCTTTTTTGAGTATAGGATCCCAGTCAGGATCGGTTCTTCCTGTAACCAGGATTTCTCCCTTATTCAGTTTGTCAATATCCTTTGGTGAATCCAATAGCCTTGCGATACCTGAGGTGATCCGGTTTCCTAAGCCAATTCCCTGACAGATTAATTTCCCCTTTTCCTTGATTTGATATTCTTTGAATTGGCTCTTGTTTTCATTTTGGCTGTGAACTGTTTCTGGGCGAGCCTGCACGATAAATATTTCATTCGTTACTCCATCTTTAGCCCACTCAATATCCATATGCCGTTTGTAATGCGCCTGAATCAGGATAGCCCATTTGGCCAATTGAACTACCTCATCATCATTGAGTATATACTTTTGTCTATTCTCTTCTGATGTATCCAGATTGATGATGGCATCTTCCGGTTTTTGAATCTCAGCTAATTTTTTATCAGCATAGACCATTGTTTTGGCTTTGCTTCCTAATATTCTTGAAATGATGGGTTGCTTTACTTTTCCGATAAACGATTTATATACCAGAAATTCATCGGTGTTCACACTTCCCTGCACCACATTTTCACCAAGTCCCCAAGCACCTGAAACTAGTGCAACCTTATCAAAACCCGTATCCGGATCCAGTGTAAACATGACGCCAGCACAGGCTTTATCGGATCGAACCATAATCTGTATGCCAATGGATAAGGCCACTTTCATATGATCAAAACCATTGTCAACCCTATATTTGATAGCTCTATCTGT
Organism: Algoriphagus sp.; assembly: GCA_017858365.1. Lineage (GTDB taxonomy): Bacteria > Bacteroidota > Bacteroidia > Cytophagales > Cyclobacteriaceae > Algoriphagus. Next base: position 839 of record JAFMBQ010000078.1, read on the forward strand.
AAAAAGTGAAGCATAGCAACGGTGACATGCGAAAATTAGGTTTTCAGCTCCTTGCACATTAAGATAAGATTCCTGCTGTCCGGCAAAACTTGCGTTAGGTAAATCTTCGGCTGTAGCACTACTACGAACTGCCAAAGAAACAGTGCTACCAGCGCGCTTTTCCAATTGTTTATAAGCATCTAAAATCTCATCACTCAGTTCTTTGGGAAAAGATGCGTCAAGCAAAAGTTTTCTGGCTTTGGAACCAACCTCCGAAAGATTATTGAATGTTTTCAGGTTTAATTCACCAAGAATAGCAGTGAGTTTAGGAACTAGTTGATTTTCATTTAGAAAACTCCAATAGCCATCACTTGTCACAGCAAATCCATCGGGCACTTTAATGCCTTTGGATGATAGTTCTGAAAACATTTCTCCCAAGGAAGAATTTTTCCCTCCCACGAGTGCAATGTCTTTTAAATGCAGTTCTGAAAATTTCTTGATCTGTTTCATATTGGTGATTTTAAAGTCTATTGGGGTATTCTTTAAAGTCTTTGGGTAAATTATCCCGTAGACAACTACTTATAAATACATCGGTGGTTCCATGACCATTTTTATCAAAGCAGTCTATTTCAGCATATGTCAGATAAAACAAAAAAACCTCATGATTAATATACCAACAATAAGTATTAATACTAAGGTTAGATAGACTGAAATTACTTGTTTAAAGTATAAAGTTGAGCTAATGATGGCTAATCCTAGCCTTATCATGCGGCCTATGGACTTCAAGTTGTTTCAGTTGAAGCTTATGTTTTTAATTATAGTCCATGTTGGGTAAAGTTGAGTAAAACCGGAATCGAACTAGTTACACAATTACCTATATGACTTATATCTATCACACATTTTAGAAATCAGGGCAGCTTAGGTATTTGATCAGTTACTTTTCCCAATTATTTTTTTCCGGGATTGGAAGTTAAAAGAACCGTCACTAGTCCCAGATATTGATTATATATTGATCCAATGTATTTTTATGTAACACAGATCAGTTGTTGAGTAGGTAATTATGTGTAAATTAAGATCAACTATGTGCCCATCCATGATCTTCGCTTTTACTCGTAGTTCTCTTCCATAATCCAACTAATTTGTTTGAACAGTATACTTAGTGTTGAAAATGGAGATTAAACACATGCGCTCACCAAGGCAGACCAGCTACGCCGATGAACATTAAATATCCTCTTGAAAATATCCAAACATTATCTGTCAAGGAGATTGTAATATCTTTTCAAACAGATCCCGATACTGGACTCACCATGTCCGAAGCAACAAAACGGACAAAAGTGTATGGAACTAATACTTACCAGATTCAAAAAGAAAAGAGCATTTGGCATATACTCTTGAGACAATTTGTAAGCCCGATTGTCTACTTGCTGGTTTTCGGTGCTGCAGTTTCCTTTTTCTTTAAAGATTATCTGGATGCCATTGCAATTGGGGTTGTCATTTTCATAAATGCACTTATCGGGTTTTTAATGGAAATGCAGGCACGAAGTTCTATGCATGCCTTGCGGAAGATGGATATCATCAAATCTAAGGTGATAAGGGAGGGGAAAGTCATGGATATTCCTGCAGAGAAGTTAACGCCTGGAGATATCATCATGCTGGTGGCGGGCGATGTTATTCCTGCTGATGGAAGACTTATCGAAGCAAATCACTTACAGTGCGATGAATCTTCCCTTACCGGAGAGTCGCTTCCTACCGTAAAGAATACTGATGAGCTTACTAAAGATGTCCCGTTGGGAGATCGGATAAATATGGTTTTCAAAGGAGCATCCGTGATGAATGGCAATGGCAAAGCCGTCATCACGGCTATATCCCAAAATACCCAATTGGGAACGATCACTTCATTAGTGGAAAGCTCGGCTTCTACAGTTACACCTCTAGATAAGAAACTCAATGCGCTAAGCAAAAAGCTGATTTGGATCACCTTGGGTATGACATTGATCTTTGCGACCACAGGAATTATTCAGGGGAAGGAATGGAAATCGATTTTGGAGACCTCCATTGCACTGGCAGTGGCAGCTATTCCGGAAGGACTACCTATCGTAGCAACTATTGCGCTTGCCTATGGAATGTTGTTGATGGCCAAACGTAATGCCATTGTAAAAAAACTTTCTGCTGTTGAAACGCTGGGTAGCACGAGCGTGATCTTAACAGATAAGACAGGAACCTTAACAGAGAATAAGATTTCTGTGGAAATGCTTTCTTTCCCAGGAGAGAAGATACAGGTTAAGATTGAAAATAGTTCGCTACGCTTCGATAATGGACAAATTGAACGAAGCAAAGAAAATTTCGAAAAGCTGATACTAATCGGAACGTTATGTAATGACGCTTCCGCTGAAACCGACAGCGAAAAAAAGAAAGCAACGGGTGACCCCATAGAAATTGCACTTCTTCATCTCACTGCTACCTCCGAAGCAAATGCCGAAATAATAAAAAGTGAATACGAACGCTTGAACGAGGTGCCATTTAATTCAGTCACTAAAATAATGGGCACTTTGCATCAAGGCCCTGATAAAAATTTTGTTGCTGCGAAAGGTTCAGTGGAAGACCTGCTTGTCAAATGTAGCAAGCTGCAATCCGGATCATCCATTATGAATCTTACCTCCACTGAAAAAAGTAACATTCTCGCTGAATCCGAAAAGATGTCTGCAAATGGTCTTCGCGTTTTGGCCTTCGCCTATAAGGAAGGAACATTTAAAGACGAAAATTATTTATCCGATCTGATTTACGTGGGTATGATTGGGTTTTTAGATCCGCCCCGACTGGATATTAAAGAGACGATACTTAGTTGTAGAAGGGCGGGGATACGGGTCGTGATGATAACAGGAGATCATCCCCTCACTGCACTTAACATCGCCAAGAGGACAGGATTGGTGGAGCAGGATGAACAGCAGGTAATTACGGGCAAAGATCTTCCTGCGATGGATAAGCTTACCGAAGAATGGAAGAAAAAAATCCTTAGTACTTCCGTATTTGCGCGAACTACTCCGAAGCAAAAACTAGAAATAGAAGATGTCTATCAAAAGGCAGGTAACATAGTGGCAATGACAGGAGATGGTGTAAACGATGCCCCAGCACTCAAGAAAGCAGATGTTGGTATTGCCATGGGATTGAGAGGCACCGCGGTTGCCAAGGAGACTGCCAGCATTGTCCTAAAGGATGATTCGTTCACTTCGATTACCTCAGCCATAACACATGGGCGTGAAATTTTTCAAAATATTCAAAAGTTTGTCATCTATTTGGTCTCCTGCAATATGAGTGAGATTCTGATTGTGACAGTACTTGGTGTGTTTGTTCCTGCCGCAACATTGATACCCTTACAAATTCTTTTTCTGAACATAGTCACTGATGTATTTCCCGCACTGGCATTAGGATTGGGGCGAGGAGATCTTACCGTGATGCAGCGCCCTCCAAGGGGCTTTAAGGAAAATATAATCTCCACTAGAGACTGGTTTGTTATCTCAGCCTATGCATTAACCCTCACGCTGTCTGTGATGCTGTCTGTTTTGTATACGAAGCATTATATTACTGAAGATGAGATTGTGCTAAACAATATTGCTTTCATCACCTTATCATTTGCTCAGCTTTTTCATGTATTTAATATGTCTTCACTTCATTCAAAATTGATTGTAAACGAAATCACAACCAATAAATTTGTATGGTTTGCCTTGCTGATTTGTGTGGGTTTGTTGGCGTTGGTTTTTATAGTGCCTGAGCTCCGCTTGGTTTTGAAGCTGAATGTACTCTCTCCTCAGCTATGGATCGCTGCCATCTTAGCAGGATTACTCCCATTAATTGGAATTAAGATTTACATGTTGATTTGGAAAAAGAATCAGAGCCATAAGTCATCTGCCTAGCTGTAAGGTTTAGTAGTAAAATGGGTATACCCATTAATATAGGTATACCCATTAATTTCCAATCTGGCAAGATTCTTAAAACCAAACCGCCACCTATTGCCCCCAGCGAAAGAAATCTAATCAGAAAAAGATCAGCGTTTCAAAAGAATTTAGACATCGCTTACGTCTCTTGTTTTCCTTTCCTAATCCCTCAATCTTTTGGAGCATCTGCTTCTTTTTTTACATCTTAATTGAGGAGTATTTACAAGCTGTTGAACATGCTAATAACATGAATAAAGCCATTTTAACCCTTACTTTTTTCCCTCGAGTGTTTTTAAGAGCAACTTAGCGGCTTCCTCTGAGGAACCCGGATTTTGACCTGTGATTAGTAGCCCATCTTGTTTTACATAAGAACCCCAATCAGCTCCTTTGGAGTAATGTGCGCCATGTTTTTGGAGCTCATCTTCGAGTAAAAAAGGCACCACTTTCGTTAGCTTAACTGCCTCTTCTTCTGTGTTCGAAAAACCAGTTAGGTGTTTGCCTTTTACAAGTGGTTCTCCATTCCTCGCTTTCACGTTTACCAATGCTGCAGGCGAATGACAGACAAAAGCGATTGGCTTTTGATTATTGTAGAACGCTTCAATTAATTTGATGGATGTTTTATCAGTTGCCAAATCCCATAAAGGTCCGTGGCCTCCAGGATAAAAAACTGCGTCAAAATCTTCTTGATTTACATCGCGGAGCTTCACCGAATGAGCGACTTGATCAATCGCGACATAGTCTTTATAAAACCTTTCGGTGGCAGGCGTTTGCGCATCTTTCGATTCACTTTTGGGATCAACAGGTGGCTGACCTCCTTTAGGGGAAGCAATAGTGATTTTTGCTCCAGCATCCGCCAAAACATATATGGGGCAGCAAACTCCTCCACCCAAAAACCGGTTTTTTCTCCCGTATCTCCCAACTCGCTGTGGGATGTCAATACCATTAATACTTTCATAGCAATTTCTTTTTTATAGTTATTATTAAATTTTTACGATCATTTTTCCCTGATTTTTACCTTCAAATAAATCAAGAAATGCCTGCGGAATGTGATCAAATCCTTCCACAATGGTTTCGCTAAAGGTTATTTTATCATCCTTTAGCCAGGACGTTAGTTGTTTTAAAGCGGCAGGAAATTTTTCTGAAAAATCACCGATTATAAACCCACGCATTGTGGCACTTTTGGTAAGGAGTATGGGCTGCAATCGAGGGCCTAGTGGAACTTTAGTTTCATTGTATAATGATATTGCACCACAAACCGGCAATCTTGCATATTTATTGATGTTGGCTAAAACAGCATCTGAAATCTCCCCACCTACATTGTCAAAGTAGATATCTACCCCTTCAGGGCAGGCACTTTTCACAGCTTCTTTTATATCAGTTGTTGTTTTATAATTGATAGCCTGATCAAATTTGAATGTTGATTTAAGTAGCGCCACTTTTTCATCTGAACCAGTGATGCCAACGACCTTGCAACCTAGTATTTTGCCAATCTGACCCACGACCGTTCCGACAGCTCCACCTGCCCCAGATACGACTAGGGTTTCACCTTTCTTCGGCATGCCTATTTCTGTCAAACCTAAATATGCGGTAAGTCCGGTCATTCCGAGAATTCCCAAATAGCTTGATAATTTCGTGTCGCTACCATCTACTTTTTGCAAGTATTGCCCATTAGAAGTTTGGTATTCTTTCCAACCCAGCATCCCAGAAACAAAATCACCTTTTTTGAAATCCCCATGCTTGCTTTCTATCACCTCGGCTATAATGCCCGATTGCATGGGTTTATTTAGTTCAAATGGGGGTGCATACGATTTGGCGTCATTCATTCTGCCTCGCAAATAGGGATCGACAGAAACAAATAATGTTTTTAACAAAACCTCCCCGTCTTTGGCAGTAGGAACTTCTTCATTGATGATTTTAAAATCACTCAATACCGGTTTTCCGTGTGGGCGTTTGTTCAGAAGAATTACTTTATTCATATAAAAGTTGTTTTTTTTAGTTAACTGATTTTTGAAGCGGTCAAATAGATTCAATTTAGCTGCTTCTTCAAAAAGATAAACCTCAGTTTATGTACCAATGGAGAAGTTAAATACCACTTTTGAACCATCCGGCGCAATGGCTAGGATTTGAATTAGCCCGCTTTGAGCAGATAATAAGGCCGAATCAATATCTACAGGGTTATTCATCGGTTTTCCGTTGATAAAGACGATAATAGTGCCTGGCGGAATGCCAGCCTGATCAAAAAAGCCATTCCTGAGCACCTTTGTTACCAAAACGCCGGCATTTAGATTAAATCGCAGTTTGACTTCATCAGTAAGTGGGGCGAAAGTGGCTCCAAGTCGCTTGTATATTTCCTCAAGTGCTCTACCACTTTTAGCTTCCGTGTTTTCAGATTTTGCGGCATCTTCGTTTTTCAGAGTAGCCGAGGCTGTACCGATAGCGCCATTTCTCAGGTAAGTTAATTTGATGGTGTCACCAGGTTTTTGTCTTGCTATTCTTTCAGAAAACTCCGTTGACGAGTTGAGGGGGATGCCATCTATACTTTGAATAATGTCACCTTCTTTAAGGCCAGCAGCAGCAGCGGCACTTTCATTTTGTACACCAATAATGTAAACGCCTTTTACTGAGGCCGGATTTAGACCTTGTTGTGTTAGGTATTGGTCTTCGGCAGCTGGGGACGGAAAAGAAACACCCAATACACCTCGCTTCACCTCTCCAAAGTTTTTTAAATCATCCAAAATCTTTTTAGCCAAGTTTACAGGTATGGCAAAAGCATATCCTGCAAAACTGCCAGTTTGCGAGGCTATGGCTTAATTAATGCCTATCAATTCTCCACTGGTGTTGACAAGTGCACCTCCGCTATTGCCGGAATTAATGGCAGCATCAGTTTGAATAAATGATTCAACAGCCATATTACCTTGATAGGCGGCATTAGTTGGAGTGGCATTTCCTCCTGGTCGATTTATGATTCCGATGCTTCTGGCTTTGGCGCTTACGATGCCGGCAGTTACGGTTGTATTCAATGACAAGGGAAAGCCTACAGCTAAAACCCATTCACCTATTTGCACATTATTAGAATTTCCAAATTTAACAATGGGAAGGTTGTTGGCCTCTATTTTTAAAAGCGCTAAATCAGTATTGGGATCTCGGCCAATCAACTTTGCAGAAAAGGTCCGCTTGTCAGGGAGTGTCACGTCAATAGCTGAAGCATTTTCAACCACATGATTATTTGTGGCTATAAATCCATCAGGACTTATGATTACCCCTGACCCCGAAGCGCCGTATTCCGAGGATTCATCGAATTGAATTTTGATATGGACTACAGCGGGCATCACCATCTTAGACGCTGTTACAAAATCCACATTGCCATTTGAAGACTTTATGGTTAAAGTGTTTCCAGTTGATGATGCTAAAGTATCTCCCGCACTGCGATCATAAGTTACGCCTTGCCTATTAGTATAACCTATGGCTACACCTTGCAAGAGTATAAATAAAAGTGAAAGTATGGTGGCGCGTAACTTATTCATTGTTGTCATGATTAGTAGTGCTAGAAAATTATTTTTTATGGAAGTAAATGGATCATAATAGTTGACACTTAGACTATGCTAAGCTTCTCTGACAGATTATAATCCAGACTATTTTTTTGCTAAACCGAAGTATTTATAGTGAACAAGGATGTTACCAAATTTCTTTCAAGTAGAAGATATTTTAATCCTCTTGTCGTGAAATTAGTTGAGGGTTTCAACTTCCGGTAATCTATTGTCCAGTAACTATCAGCTACACCACCATTTATCATCCCATGTGATAAAGTATATCTCTTCGCTTGTACTAAGTTCGCCCGAAGTATATGTAGTTCTAATTCTGTTAACAAAAAAAGAGGAGCTATGATTCCTTTTATTTTCCTTTAAAGCTGCATCAGCTATATTATGAAATTGAGATTCCCATAATTATATTTTTTTAACTAGGAGTTCTTAAAGTGATTTTTCACAAGAGTATCTTTTTCATTATTGCTCATCCGACCTGCTGATTCCATATCAATTCTTATGTTCTTAAAAATATAAATCGGTAGTCTTGTAATTTCGCAGGTCTGGTTTTGTGTTTGTCGGACCGAATAAGAGCACTTGATCATAGTTGAAAATCGCCTCAGCAATAGGCTTGCTTTTGTTAGTATCGTAAAAGCCTTTTCTAAAATCACGTGATGCTTAAACACATTAAAAGCAAATCAATTAGCCTGAGTGGAATACAGATCAATTAATGCTAGGACTCAAGAACAAGAAAAGCTTAAAAAAGCTGGCCATAGCTGTGAGATTGCTCGGATGATAAATTTTCCTAACCCGATACTTTTTTTGCTCCGGTTATTCGCTTTCGCCATTTCACCGCTTCATACCAAATGACTGACACAAAACCTGTGGCTATGGCAATGGAGAGCTGCATAAAATTCAGCTCTTCAAACTCAAAAAAGATGGATAAGGGTTTGACATAAAGGAGTAAACCTGTGATAAAAATCGTGATGCCGATAATCAATACTACCAGATTATTCTTGTATCTGACAGTAGTAAGAATGGAATAGTAGAAGGAGCGGTTTACGAGGGTTAAAACTATATTGGCGGCAATAAGAACTGTAAAAACCATGGTTCTGGTGATTGGCTCATTTAATTCGTGATGCACCGCATATTGGTAAATAAATAAGGTACCGGCTGTAATTACCAAACCTTGTACGATGCTGGTAGCAAGTTCTTTTAAATTGAAAAAAGTACTGGTAAATGCCCGGGGTTTTTGAAGCATACTGTTTCTTTCTATCGGCTCATTTTCATAAATAATGGAACAGGTTGGTCCCATTACCAACTCTAGAAATATGATATGAACTGGCGAAAATATATTTGGATAGATCCAGCCTAAAGCCAATGGGAGAAAAACAGTTAATATAATGGGGATGTGAATGGAGATGATGTATTGGATTGCTTTTTTGAGATTAGCGTAAATTTTCCGTCCCATTGCTACGGCATCCACCAGTTTAGACAAGTCATCTTCTTTGAGAATAAGAGAAGCAGCCTGCTTGGCAATCTCCGTTCCTTTATTTCCCATGGCCACCCCAATGTGGGCTGCTTTAAGTGCAGGGCCGTCATTTACCCCGTCACCAATCATCGCGACAATTTCTTTATTGGCCTTTAGGGCATTGATTATTTTCAATTTGGCCTCGGGAAACATTCTAGTAAATACTTGAATATCTCTTACTGTTTTCTGAATCGCTTCTGCCGATAGATTCATCAGTTCTTCTCCCGTAATGCTTTTTTCAAAACCTTTAAATCCTACTTGCTTGGCAATTGCCGTAGTAGTAGTTGAGTTATCCCCGGTGATTATCTTAACTATGATTCCCGCATCATAAAAGTCTTCCAGAACTTTCTGGATATTTTTCTTTGGAGGATCGTAAAATGCGATAATGCCTTTGAAAGTGAAGGAAAATTCCTGCTGCTCTTTAGGATAATCAGTCCCTTTGAAATTGGCTTCTCCAACGCCGAGTACTCGGTAACCTTCTTTTGTGAGCTCCGTCAAAGCATCTTCTACTTCCTTTTTTTGAGCTTTAGTTAAATCAGACACATTGATCATTGCTTCCGGAGCTCCTTTGGCGGCAATGATTCGCTTACCGTTGGAGTCTTCAAATACGTGGGTCATCATAGGAGGCTTTCCTCCTAAAGGATATTCATGAACCAACTTAAAATTGGTTCTTTCGTCTGATTCAATTGTGTTTCCATAGACAGCGTGGAGCGCTAGTTCCATCGGGTCAAAAGGAATTGGTTCACTGGCCCACATCGCTGTGGTGATAAGCTCTTTCTCCTGATCAAGGGTGAGGTTTTCAGGGGTGGAAATTTTACCCGAAACCAAGGTAAAAATCTTCGCAAGACTCATTCTGTTTTCTGTGATAGTACCTGTTTTATCCGTGCAAATCACTGTTGCGCTACCCAAGGTTTCTACAGTCTTCATCTGCTTGACTATGATCCCCATTTTCATCAAACGCCAAGCTCCCAGTGCCATAAAAGTGGTAAAAGCGACCGGAATCTCCTCGGGCAAAATACTCATCGCTAGGGTAAGCGCTTTTAATAAACTATCGGAAAAACTATAGGATTGAAAATAGTTTATGCCCCAGACAATGAAGAAGACGATAACTCCTATACTCACCATTCGCTTTACAAAACTGTTGATCTGTAATTCTAAGGGAGTTTTTTCTTCTTGGATCGTTTCTAAGCTTTTACCTATTTTGCCGAGCTGGGTTGCATTTCCAATCGCCGTTACTGATATGATCGCTAATCCACTGGCAACTGTTGTCCCTCTGAACACTTGATTTTTACCAGCAGAATCGTCTTTGAAAACAGATAAGGATTCGCCTGTTAGAATTGATTCATCCACCGAAAAATCATTGGATTGAATAATTTTCCCGTCTGCTGCGACAGCAGTTCCTTCTTCGATCATGAGGCTATCTCCTATTACTAGCTCCTCGCTTTTGACCTCTAGTATTTCTCCGTTGCGAATAACTTTAGAGATGGGTTGGGTGAGATCTTTTAACTTTTCCAGCGCATTCCTGCTTCTGGAATCCTGATAAAGGGAAATACCTGCTACCAAGACAATCGCGAAAGCCATGAAAATCCCATCATCTGTTTTTCCACTAATAAAATAAATGGAAGATGTAGCCAATAGCAAGATGACCATAGGTTCTTTTGCGATACTTTTTACAGCAGCAAAAAATCCATTTTCCTGCTTATACGCTAATTGATTTTTCCCATGCTTTACTCGTGCAGCAAGTACTTGCTGATCTGTTAACCCCTTAACATTGAAATTAGTAGCAGACATGAAAAAAGTTGATTGTTGGGAATTGGAAAAACTGATTTTATTGATGAATTGGATTTAAATGAGTAAAAGCCTTGTGGCCAAGCTCTTTAAATTTAACTACTTTTTAGTCTTAGCGTGCTATTGATCGGCCCTCAAATAATTAAATATGGGCATCTTATTTTTTCAAAGCCTCAAAGCCTGAAATCACATCAAATAATTCCTCATCGATCGAGCTCTGACGTAGGCGATGGTATTTCTTTTTGAGATCGTCCAGGAGGTCACTTATATTTTTGTCGGCTCGCTGCATCGCTTCCAATCGACTGGCGTTTTCACTGGCCAAGGACTCTACGCATGCTTTGAAAAGAGAAGTGAAAAGGTATCCGTTGATCAAGGCGATCAAAGTGGGTTTTGCCGCGCCTGCAATCTGCGGGAGTGATTTGCCTGGCCAATGAATTTTCTCTAAGGTTTGCTTCCATTTTTCATCCAGCGGTAAAAACCGCTGCATTACAGGAATATAGCCTGATCCTGGGTTGGGCTTATTATGAAAAATATAAAATCGTGCAACCTGGTGTTGCCTGATTTGACTTTGACCTAAAATCTCTGTGACTAGAGGAGTGACAGCATTAATGTCATTTGGAACAGGATATAATTTTGAGCTCGCAAATCCTTTATCCGACAAAAGTAACTGAACACGTTCGCCCACTACCCACAACTCTTTTTTACCAGGTAAAGCATTCAGAGAGGTGGAAACAAAATTAGCCATAGAATCATTGAATTGAGCCACAAGTCCCTGATCAGATCCGAAGACTATGGCACAGATTACCTCTTCCGAATTCCTATTGATAGCTGTCTTTTCACTAATTCTTTCAATTTTCTCCGCTTTGAAATAAGCTATAATTCCCAACGCAATGGTGTGATAATAATCTTCAAGGGAACTCACAGCAGTTTCGTATTGAACAATATTCGACCCTGCCATGGCTTTCATGGCACTCACTACAGACTTTAGGTCTTTTGCCCCTTCTGTTTTACTGCGTAAATTCTCCAGTGTATCCATTACTTTTTAATTTGGGCTGGATCTGTCTTGTCTTGAAATGGTGCAAGTAGGGTTTCTGCAGTCTTCAGAACAGCCTTGACATCGGCTTCGCTTAGCTTTTCATTTTCAACTATTC
>JAFMBQ010000079.1 GCA_017858365.1 Algoriphagus sp.
CAGAGGGTATTTTCCTGAAAGCTGTCCTCCCTCCTCGCATATTACCCTACGTTTTGATCGTCCGGGAAAAGAAGATTTAGAATTCCATTGGATGGATGGTGGAATTCAGCCAACCAGACCAGAGGAATTGGAACCAAATGAGCAAATGGGTGACGGTGGAAATGGAGTCATTATAGAAGGAACCAAAGGTAAAATGATGTGCTCTACTTATGGGGTTAATCCTCAACTACTTCCAACTTCTAGAACCAAGGATATCAAAGTTCCAGAAACTTTGTATCGAGTACCCGATGGAGATCGTGGCCACTATAATAATTGGGTTGAGGCTTGTATAGCTGGTTATGGCTCTACAGAATTCAAAAACCTAAGCTCACCATTCTCAGTCGCCGGACCTCTGACAGAGTCTGTATTGATGGGAAATCTTGCGATCCGAAGTTATGACTACCGTGAACCACGAGTTGGAGGAAATCCAAATCAATTTGATTACCCAGGACGCGGAATCAAGCTGCTTTGGGATGGACCATCAATGAAAATCACCAATTTTGAGCCTGCCAATCAGTTTGTGAAACGATCCTATCCGGAAGGATATTCATTATAAGAAAAAAGGCTTTGAAACGATTTCAAAGCCTTTTTTTTATTGCTCTACTTCTAGCTCTACTCTCCTATTCTTGGATCTACCGGATTCTGTAGAGTTGGAAGCTACTGGTCTTGTTCCTCCCCAACCCGAAATTCGTAGGTTTTCAAATTGAACACCTTTTTCCGTAAAAAAAGTACGGACACTGCTAGCACGCTCTAGCGAAAGTGCTTTATTTAAACTTGGATCTCCAGCGTTATCTGTATGCCCATGAATCCGAAGGCGAAGTTCAGGATTTTCCAAAAGGAAATCTGCAATTTCGGTCAAAGAACGAATCGTTTCAGTCCCTTCTAATTCTGCTGTGCCTCTCTTGAAGTTTACATCCCGAAGAACAACCATACTTCCAGATTCGGCTTTTGTCATCAGCACCACTGTCGGTTCAGTATTCTTGAGACTTCCAATAGGAATCAAAGTCGGGAAGTAGCCTTTTGCGATAACTTTGATTTCTTTCACATTTGATTCCTGCAATTGGGATATTTTGACTACGGAGTTCACGTCAGCTTGGAATGATTTATTTTCAGTAATCCAACTTAAAGTGAAAGGAACTTCAACCTTATTTTTGGCATCAATGACAAACCAAGAGACCGCCTTTTCCACTTCTACAGTTGAATCAACCATTTTGATTTCAGGTATTCCAACTGCGGATAAAGGATAAATTGGCAGGATCGTTACGGATCTTTCAGTTTTAGCAGGGGTAAATTGCGGAGTTTGAGGTATTGCCTGACTAACAGAAGGAAGATCAAATTCTGTTGGAATATCAAGCTTTACCGCTTCGCCAAAAGATAAAAGATCAGCAAACCCATCCGAATTTTGAGTGCTAGTCCAGATGACTTCAGTTGGAGAAATGAAAGTAACGGATATGTCAGACCCGTTAGAGCTCAGTTGCTCCCATTTTACTGGTTTGCTCCAAGAGTCAAAATGCTCTCCCATTCTTTTACTTATATAAATATCCTTTCCATTTGCTCCTGGGAGCATATTGGAAGAAAAATATAAGTTCTGAGAGCTGATATCATAAAAAGGACTCATTTCCTGTCCAGCTGTATTTAGGGTACTTCCTAAATTAGTTGGAGGAGACCAGTCGATTACTCCTACTTTTTCACTGAAATATAAATCTTCATTTCCTTTGCTATCTGAACCTATTCCAGAAATAAAGATTTGTTTTCCTCCTGTAGCAACTCTCCCGGAGACTTGCCCTTTCAAATCATCAAGACCAGGAAGATTTACCTTTCTGAGAAAATTCCAATCTGCTCCAAATTTAGAGTACTGATAAAGTCCGACAGCGGAACCTTCTTGGTGATAGACTAGGAGCGTCAAAACATTCTCTAATCCCAAAGCAAAATCATACCCAGATCTACTGAGATCGGCTCGATGCACTGCCTCTTGCCAAATACCATCCGAACCTCGCTGAGTCATCCATATATCACCGGGATCTGTAGCCCCTCCGGTATTTTCAGGGTGAAATGCTCGGGTAAATAGAAGTGTATTATTTCCAATCCAAACCGGATTCATGTCGTCCTGAGGGCTGTTGGCTCCAGAAATAGATTGAACCTCCTGAGAAAAGGAAAGTATTGGAAACAAAAAAGCAAGCAGAAATTGCCCGCTTGCTTTTGAAATCCAGTTACTGAATTTTGTCATAATTTATTGATCAAGCACGATGGCAAATACCAATGGAGCAACGATGGTGGCATCAGATTCAATGATGAACTTTGGCGTATTGATTCCCAATTTCCCCCAAGTTATCTTCTCATTTGGAACAGCTCCTGAATAAGAGCCGTAGGAAGTAGTAGAATCGGAAATCTGACAGAAATAGCCCCAAAGAGGAACACTCGTACGCTGTAAATCCTGATGTAGCATCGGTACTACACATATTGGGAAGTCTCCTGCAATTCCCCCGCCAATTTGGAAAAACCCTACTTTACTTTCTTCAGTTGCATTATTGGTATACCATTCTGCTAAGAACATCATGTATTCAATACCTGTTCTAACCGTGTGCACATTTTTCACATCTCCGCTGATCACGTGACCGGCAAACATATTTCCTAACGTAGAATCTTCCCATCCCGGAACGATGATTGGAATATTTTTCTTTGCAGCTTCAAGCAACCAGCTGTCTTTAGGATTAATTTGATAAGATTCTTCAAGCTTGCCTGAAAGGAGAATCTTGTAAAAAAACTCATGTGGAAAAAAAGCTTCTCCAGCTTGGTCTGCTTTCACCCATTCCTCCAAAATCACATTTTCGATTCTTCGCATAGCTTCCATTTCTGGGATGCAAGTATCAGTCACTCGATTCATATGTCGCTCTAACAGATCCTGCTCTTGAGCTGGCGTAAGTTCACGATAATGAGGAATTCGCTCATAATAATCGTGGGCGACTAAATTGAATACATCTTCTTCTAGGTTTGCCCCTGTACAAGTAATGATTTGTATTTTGTCTTGACGGATCATTTCCGCTAAAGATATCCCAAGCTCTGCTGTGGACATTGCTCCCGCTAGGGTGACCATCATTTTTCCACCGTTGTCAAGATGTGTTTTGTAACCTTCTGCTGCATCAATTAAGGCAGCAGCATTAAAATGTCTATAATTATGCTTTAAAAATTCAGTGATTTTCATTTGTTTTTATCGGTTTTTAGAGTGGCAAAAATACCCAATTTTGGAACACAAAAAAACCCGGATAAATACCGGGTCTCTCTAATTCGAAATTTTTATTGACAGATTACTTTGTCTTAGTTGTATCTGCAGGAGTTGCTGCGTAATCTTTATTTAGACCTTCAATGATTGTAGGAGTAATGTCAAGGGCATCAGAAGCATACCAAAGTGCTCCACCCCGGGTGTAGCTATAGATTACTTCGATATTGTTGGTTTCAGCATAAGTTTTCATGTACTTCTGCACACGATCATAAACTTCTGCATAAAGCGCTGACTCATCCACAGATAATTCTTGCATTAAGTTATCGCGATAAGTCATTAAGTTTTGCTCTTTTTTAACTAATTCTTCCTGCTTTGCTCGTTGCTGATTAGGAGTCATATTTCCTCCAGTTTGTTGAAAATTTGCTACTTCTTGTTCGAATCCTCTTGCTCTTCCTTGAAGATCACCTTCGAATTTTTTTCCCTTTTCAGTTATTTCTCCTGATCTCATGACGAAATAATCGTACTTATTGATCACGCTGTCTGTATATACATAAGCTATTTTCAAATCTCCGGCAACAGCTGATTCAGTTGTTCCGTCTGTAGTATTACCTGATTTGTCTGCTTTATCACAGCTGTAGAAAAGAACTGAGGCGAATGCCAATGCTCCAATTAGTTTTAATCCCTTTTTCACTTTTTGATTGTTATAGTTGACAAGGTCGCAAATATAAAGAAAGTATTGAGTTTCCAAATTATCTCGCAAAGTCACTTTCTTAAAATGAGTTAAGTCCTAAAAAAATAATTCTTGTGCCAAACGGTAAACTTGTGTGTGCGCCTCTACTATTTTAGATACTTGTGGCGAATACCCTCCTCCCATACAGCATGTAATTGGCACTTTGAGTTGCTTGGCATAATTCAAGACCATTAAGTCTCGTTGCCGTACACCAGAAAGTGTTAATCCCAATCTCCCGAGTTTGTCACTTTCCAAAACATCCACTCCACATTGGTAGATAATGAATTCGGGTAAAAATTTTGAATTAATCAGTTCTAGATTTTTCGCTAATAAATTCAAATAAGCTCCATCTTTTATTCCGTCAGGCAACGGACAGTCCAAGGAGGACTGTTCTTTACGATGAGGATAATTTTTTTCTCCATGCATGCTAAAGGTGAAGACATCTTTAGAGTTCTGAAATAAAGCTGCAGTTCCATTACCTTGGTGAACATCTAAGTCAATCACCAATATTTTTCTAGCCAGTTGATTTTCTATCAGATAGTTAGCTGTAATGGCAATATCATTGAGAAGGCAGAAACCTTCTCCATGTTCGTAAAATGCATGATGGGTGCCGCCGGCTATATTCATTGCTATACCGTATTCTATGGCAAAATGTGCAGCTTGAACAGACCCACCAGCTATAATGATTTCTCGATCCACTAGCGCCTTTGAGAGTGGGAAGCCTGTCACTCGGATCTCTGACTTGGATAATGTTAAGTTCTGAAGCTTATCCCAATACGCTGAGGAGTGGGTGTTTAGGATCCACTTTTTATCCAGTGCTAGTGGCTCAAAGAAATTTACGGAATCCGCAATTCCCTCATATTCAAGTTGTCCCGGGAGCATCTCGTATTTCTCCATCGGAAAGCGATGACCTGCTGGAAGCGGATGGGAGTAGCAATTGGAATAAGCAATTTTTAGCATAAAAAAACACTTGTTATAGGAACAAGTGCACTTTAGAATTGTTGAAAAAACCTCTTAAAGGTCTTCAGGATCCATGTCCTCAGATTGGAAAGAATACATAGTATCATCTAATGCTAAGGTGTCATCATTGAATTCTTTGACAAATTTCGCAATAGTTGATTCATCTACAAATTCCACGTTAATTCCAGCATCTAAACCTATTCCAAAGTCGTGATGGGTATCGATATCCACAAATTCCTGGACTTTTACAGTTTCTTCTTCTTCAATTTCCATAATGATTTCGGTTATGAACCATCCAATTTCTTCCTCTTCGGCAGTAAGGGATTTCATATTTCCATTTTCATCTTCCTCATACGTAATTCCTTTAAAATTCGGGAATTTTTTGGCAGCCTTATGCTCGGCTAACTCATATACCTCGCTAGCATGATGAAGTCGAAGTGTATAGAGCGCTGCATCGTAAATCACTTCTTTACCTTCATACATTCCTACAAAATAGAAATTCACAAATTCATCAGTGTTTTCTTCGTCGGGAATAATCTTAAATTGTTTTCCCATTGAATTTAATTCCTCTTTTAATTTTTCAATTTGGCTAGGGTCAAATCCAGGATTAGTTTGTGTCATAAATCAAAAATTTTAATAAAAGCTACTTGGTTAAATTAAGCCTCTCTTAAATATTGATTCAAAATCTAATCCAATAATATTAATTCCACAATGCTTGACGAATTTTTTATTAAAAAAATGATTGAGGGCAAGGAAAATAATCTCTTTGACAGAAAATTGAAAATTACCTCAAAACCCAAAATTGCCAAAACAATTTCTGCTTTTGCAAATACATCTGGGGGTATCATTTTGATCGGAGTTTCTGACGATAACAGAATTATCGGAATAGATCCTGAGGAAGAGAAATATATGATCAGCTCAACCAATGACCTATTTTGCGCTCCTTCTGCAACTATTAAATTTGAAGAATACACCAGACTGGATTTTAATGAAGAAACAAAATCAGGAAAAGACCTGAGCCTTTTGTTAGTAATTGTCGAAAAAGGCCAGAATGGGTTGATATATATCAGCGATCCAAGTGGAATTAAAAAAGCATTCCATCGGGTGAATGATCAAAACATCATGTTAAAAAACTCTACATCAAATCATTAGAAAAATTTTTTATAAAAACTTCCTGATAAAGATCAGCTTTTTATAATCAATAGGTCTGAACCGAATTGAACAATTTTGATGTTCAAACCTTATATTTACATCGTAATCTAAAATATACCTCGAGTGATCATTATTATTTTCTTCTTGCTTCATTGGTATTTCTCGCTGTTTTGCCAAAGTTTCTTTCTCCATCGATACGCTGCCCATCAGATGTTCTCGATGAATAAGTACTGGGAAAAATTCTTTTATCTCTTCACTTGGCTATGGCAAGGAAGTTCTTACTTGTCTCCTAGAGCTTACGCGATTCTTCACAGAATGCATCATGCCTACAGCGATACTCCAAAAGATCCGCATAGTCCCCACCATACTGAAAATTTATTTACGATGATGTGGAAGACAAAGAATATTTACAATGAATATTTTTCATTCAAATTAAAGCCCGAAGAACGCTTTTCAAAGGATATTCCTGATTGGAATAAGTTTGACAAATTTGCCGACACGATGCTTGTCAGAGTAGGATGGGGATTACTTTATGTGGCAATCTACGTTTTGTGTATTTCGGTATTTGATTTAGCTGGCACACATTGGTGGATGTACTTCTTGTTGCCTATTCATTTCATGATGGGTCCGGTTCACGGAGCTATCGTGAATTGGAGTGGTCATAAATATGGTTATGCGAATTTTGACAACAACGATAAATCTAAAAACAGCTTACTTCTTGATGTTTTAATGCTCGGAGAGCTCTTCCAGAATAACCATCATAAGCTGCCGAACAGACCAAATTTTGCAGTGAAATGGTACGAATTTGATCCAACCTATCCAATCGTTAAGTTGCTTCACGCATCGGGGATCATCAAATTGCGGTCAACTTAGAAAAAAATCCTCCAATTGGAGGATTTTTTATTTTTAATAATCCATTAATTTTCAAGCAATTAATATTTTTTTAAACTAAACAGTAAAACTATTTACACAAAACCTTGCTTTTTCGAAACTAAACGAATAATTTTCTGACGATTTAAAACTTAAAGCCTTACTTATGAAACCATTAACTAGAGCCGAAGAGGAGATCATGCAGATCCTCTGGGAAATTGAAAGAGGATTTGTAAAAGATATCCTTTTGCCAATGCCTGAGCCGAAGCCGGCTTACAACACAGTGTCCACTATTGTGAGAATCCTTGAGCGAAAAGGATTCGTTAGTCACAAGTCTTATGGCAAGAGCCATGAGTACTTCCCAATAGTTTCTAAAGATGAATATAGATCATTCATCATTAAGAAGATGTTGGGCGGTTATTTTGATAACTCCTATGCGAAGCTTCACGAGTTTTTCAAGAATGATGAAACGTTAAACACAAAAAGCTTTCAATAAGCCTAAAAACTGATTTAAAAAGGTCCGGCAAATTTTGTCGGACCTTTTTTTTGCTCACTTTTCCTTAAATCCTCCTAGGTTGAATTATCAAAATCATCTGAAATAGGTTCAAATTCAAGAATCCAGTTAGCTATACCGATACCCTTGATTATCATTAATAAAAAAGGGGTAGAAATTGCAACAAACTACAATTCCTACTCCTCCCTAAATCTTTATTTTCCATGCAAAGACTGAGTCTAAGCCTATTTAAAACCAACTAGTTGAAGAAAATGGGAAATTCAAAGTCAATCCTTACTTTATTTCTTTCATTAGTTCTTCTACCGCTTTTTCTAGTTGCTGATCAATTCCTTTATCAATCTTCCCCGGCATATTTTTCACTTCAAATTGTGGTCTGGTTTCATTATTCTCCAACCATTCACCTGCTTGGTTTTTTGCAGAAATTGGCACAGCTCCCCATCGAACACCATTTGCTAAGCTTTCCCAACCTGCAAAAGAGCAAGTACCAGGAGTGGGCATACCAACAGTTTTGCCAATATTCAAATCTGTATAACCACAAGCGAAGCAATGTCCATCTGAATAATTAGCTTCATTGAACATCGCTAAGGTAGGTTTGGTCCATCTCGCTGTAGGCTCATAGCCAACAACTTTAGCTTCTGTAGAATACGTCAGAAACTTCTCACCTGTAAAAAACATCACTAGATCTGCGACCAAATCACCTCCCCCATTGAATCTGGTATCTACGATCACAGCCTCACTGTCATGATATTTACCCATCATCTCTTCATAGACATTTCGATAAGGGCCATCGCTCATACCCGGAATATGTACGTAGCCAAGCTTTCCACCGCTCAGTGAATCCACTTCAGCTTGATTCTTTTTCACCCAACGTTTATAAAGCAATTGGTTTTCTGCTCCCAGTGCAATAGGCTTGATCGTATACTGGGTTTTGCTGCCTGTCTTTGGCTCTAAAACTTCGATTAGCGTGAATTTATCAGCCTTTCGATTCAAAAACTTAGCGTAGTCTGTATCAGGAGTGATTATGATTCCATCAATTTGTTCGATGATCATTCCTGGCTTCACTTTGATTCCAGCCTTGTCTAATGGTCCGCCAGAAATCACTTCTGTTACTTTAACGCCATTACCTTTATAGGTATAGTCCATAAAAATACCCAATGAAGCCGTTGCATCGGCCATATCAATTGACCTCGAATAGCGGGCTCCTGCATGAGACACATTTAGCTCTCCGATCATTTCAGATAGCATCTCTGCAAACTCGTATTCGTTTCCGATATGGGAAATGTATTTTTCGTAGTTCACTCGTGCTGCTTCCCAGTCTACACCATGCATATCTGGTGTATAGAAAATCCCCTTAGTCCTTGACCAGACGTGCTCAAACAAATGTGCCCGCTCTTCATCCTTATCAAAAGTCATCTCTCCAGCAATCTTGATGGTTTCACGCTTCATCGTTTCAGGATTGATTTTAGAAATGGAACCGTTTGTCACCAAATAGAGATTTTTTTGCTCTTTATCCCATGTCAAACTAGCAGAATTAGCATCTAATGCTATCTCTTGCTTGGTCTCCTTTGTTCTCAGATTAGTGCTCCAGAGATTCATTCCTTTTTCGAATGAAGTCAAGTAAAATAACTTTTCACCATCCTTAGACAAAACTGCATCACCTAGGTCGGAAGAATGAATAGTCAATCTTGCTTTTCGCTCTTCGACTCCATCAAATTCAAACGTCAAAGGCTTTACGACTTTTACCTCTTCTTTCTTATCTTTTTCTTTATCCTTATCTGCCTCAGTTTCCTTTTTCTTTGACTTTTCGATCTCTTTCATCAATTCAAAATCTTCCTTGGACAATCTAAATTTGTCCCAATCCTCTTGATTGAAAAAAAGCGTATAGACATCATTTTGATTTTGACCGCTTGTCGCATAGGATCTCAAACCATCTCTATTAGAAAACCAGAGAATCTGCTTACCCTCATTTACCCACATCGGAGTTTCGTCACCATAGCCACTTTTAGTCAAATTCCTCATCGGAGTTTTTCCGGTAGCATCAAGCAACACCACTTCAGAGTTGACCATAGTTGGTCTATAGGAAGCCAATAGCCACTTGCTATCTGGACTCCAAGTAAAGTACTGGTCTCCGTCACGCATATGGAAAAGCTGATCGGGAGTTAATAAAGTAACTTCCTCTTTAGTGGCCAAATCTAGAATCTTTAAAGTTCTTCTATTCTCGATATAGGCTAATTTCCCCCCATTTGGGGAAATCTTTGCCAAGTAAACGTCTACCTCCTTACTGATCAATACTTCTTCTTTTAGTAAGGTGGATGCAAAGAAGAATGGCTCTTCGGTTCGAACTTTTTTACTCTCAAAAATCTGCCATTTTCCATTTCTTTCACTGGAGTAAATGATTGATTTACCATCTGGACCAAATTCCACAAATCTTTCTTGTTCAGGTGTATTAGTAATTCGCTTTGTCATTGCCCCATCTACAGAGGTTACAAATACCTCTCCTCTGGCAATAAATGCAATTTCTTTCCCATCTGGCGAAATAGCCATTTCTCTGACACCACCATTAATTGAAATATAATTATCTGAATTGCTGATCGCTTGAGTCTGGATGGTTACAGCAAGTTTCTTTGCTGTCTCCCCTTTCTTAAGGGTATAAAGCTCTCCATCATAGCTAAATGACATTAAGCCATTGCCTGCAATTGAAAGAAATCGTACTGGGTAGGTTTTAAAATCAGTGAGGGCTGTACTGCTTTTAGGATTTGATACATCCATTGCAAAAACATTAAAGTTACCGTTCGCCTCGCTTAAGTAGAAGATTTCTTTTTCATCTGGAGAAAAGACAGGATTACGATCTTCTCCATAGAAACTTGTCAACATCGTATGTGTATTTGAACTGCCATCATACATCCAAATATCTCTTGCAACACCGGATTGATGATGTTTTCTCCATTCGTTTTCTCCCCCCTTTTTATCATGATAGATCATCTTATTTCCATCCTTGCTAGACTTGACATACTCCGCTGGAATCGTCCAGATTTGATCTACTCTCCCTCCTTTTATAGGAACGGAATAGAGCTCTGGTTGTGAGCCTGTTGGATATTGTCTATGTGAAGCAATATCTAGCCTGGTAGTACCGAAAACCACCTTGCTTCCATCTGAAGAAAAATCAAATGGAATCTCATCATTGGAATGGTAAGTGAGTCGAGCCGCAGGACCCCCAACTGCATCCATTAAGAAAATATCAAAGTTGCCGTATCGGTCTGAGGCAAAAGCAATCTGATTTCCATCTTTGCTCCAAACAGGATTGTAATCGTGCGCTTCGTGAAATGTAATTTGATTGGCATTTCCCCCTGTACTTGCAACAGTGTAGAGATCACCTTTATAAGTAAATACTATTTTGGAGCCATCAGGCGATATACTAGGATATCGCATCCATTGAGGAGGCGTTTGTGTAAATCCATTTCCCAGTAAAAAGAAACTAAGGAAAAGTGTTAAAAACGAGTTTTTAAGCTTCATATGAGATTTTATTTGATTCGAAAATAAGGATTTTTTTATTCTC
Source organism: Algoriphagus sp. (assembly GCA_017858365.1). GTDB lineage: Bacteria > Bacteroidota > Bacteroidia > Cytophagales > Cyclobacteriaceae > Algoriphagus. The sequence continues at coordinate 11,042 of JAFMBQ010000079.1, forward strand.
GAAATTCCTATTTTATGTCGGAGGGGAAATCGATGAAAAGTGATAATAAATCAGATTGATTTGGGCTTTTCTTTAATCCTTACAATCACAGCCATATATTTGCTTCTTGAAAAAAACTTATCGATGAACTCATTTATAGAAGAATTACGCTGGCGAGGAATGCTGCAGGATATGACTCCTGAGATTGATGATCACTTGAAAAAAGGAATGGCTTCAGCTTACCTTGGCTTTGATCCGACTGCAGATTCCTTACATATCGGCCATTTGGTTGGTGTGATGACTCTTTTACACTTTCAGCGTGCCGGGCACAAACCTTTTGCGCTGGTAGGTGGGGCCACGGGAATGATTGGTGATCCCTCTTTCAAATCGGCTGAGCGTAATCTGTTAGAAAAATCCACCCTAGACCATAATATTGATTGTCTTCAGCAGCAACTTGCCAAATTCCTTAATTTCTCTGGAGCTTCTGCAAACAAAGCTGAGTTGGTAAATAACTACGACTGGATCTCAAAATTTAGCTTCTTAGATTTTATCAGAGATGTGGGAAAGCACATCACGGTGAATTACATGATGTCCAAAGATTCTGTAAAACGAAGACTGGAAGATGGAAATGGACTTTCTTTTACTGAATTTACTTACCAGCTGATCCAGGGCTATGATTTTTATCATTTGTGGAAAAATGAAAACTGTACGGTGCAGCTTGGCGGTTCTGATCAATGGGGGAATATTGTAACCGGAACAGAATTGATTCGTCGAATGGGTGGTGGAAGCGCTTATGCCTTGACAGTTCCGTTGATTACCAAAGCGGACGGAACCAAGTTTGGTAAAACGGAAAGTGGTTCGGTTTGGCTGGATCCAGAAAAGACATCTCCTTATGCTTTTTATCAATTCTGGTTAAATGTTTCTGATGAAGACGCTTCCAAATACATTAGGATTTTTACTATTTTGGATCAGACTAAGATTGAATCACTAGAAGCCAGTCATGCTGAAGCTCCTCATTTGAGAACTCTTCAAAAAGAAATTGGAAAGCAAATCACCACTATGGTCCATGGTGAAAAGGAATTTGAAATGGCCGTAAAAGCATCTGAAATTCTTTTTGGAAAATCATCAACAGAGGATTTGGCTGGACTTGATGAACGTACCTTTTTACAGGTTTTTGATGGGGTACCTCAGGTTCAAGTAAACCGATCTGAGTACGAATCATTGGAAAATGTATTGGATCTATTTGGAGAAATGACGCAAGGTGTAGTCTTCCCATCGAAAGGTGAAGCAAGAAAGATGATTCAAGGAGGTGGCGTTAGCATCAATAAAGAAAAGCTCGGCGATCCGAACGTATCACCATTCTTCCAATTACTTCAAGGCAAATACTTATTGGTTCAAAAGGGCAAAAAGAATTACTTTATTATAGAGGTTAAATAATCCCTTGAGCATCAATTGGGAAAAGTGCTTTAGAATTAATCTAAGGCACTTTTTTTTATGTCTATTGGAAAAAAGCCGCTAGCCCACCATTCTTTTTGACCCAAGTTTAATACCTTTACAGTTCACTTTTTACACCAGAAGAAGCTATGGCAGGGGAAAAAAACAAAGAAAAAATCATACTAGATTCAGCAGTAGCACTTTTCACTACGAAAGGATTTCAGGCCACCCGAATGGAGGATGTGGCCAAGAATGCTGGGATCAGTAAAGGCTTGTCTTATTTTT
>JAFMBQ010000624.1 GCA_017858365.1 Algoriphagus sp.
AAGAGTCTAAAAGCGACATAAGTCTAAAATTTTGTTTGCTAAAAGCTAAAAAACGCGCTTCTATTCATTTCCAATATGTACTAGTGCATCGCCTACATTGATGACAGGTAGATTATTCAATCCCAGAACAAAACCGTCAGCAGGTGACTTCACGGGCACCTTTATTTGTCCATAGGGATCTGATATCCGTGCAAGGATCTGACCCTTTTTTACAGAATCCCCCAATTTTATGCTAGAGTTGAAAATCCCAGAGGCTTTAGCTCTAACCCAATTACTTTCTTTGAGGAAAATAGTCTCTTGAGGCTCTGCACTAAAATCAATCATTCCTAAACTAGCTAGAAATCGTTTTGTTCCCACTACTCCTTCTTCAATCGAATAATCATCTAATCTCATGGATTCACCGCCTTCAAAAACGAGAATTCTCTTTTTAGCTTTAAAAGCAGCTTTCCGGAAAGATTTCTCGATGTATTTGGAATTGACGACGTAGTGCGTTCCAAATGATTTGGCTAGTTCTAATGCTATTTTATCAGTGTAGTCGACTCTAATTTGAGGATGATTACTTAGCATCCGACCACCGGTGTGAAAGTCAATACCGTAATCAATCTGAGGAATAATTTGCTCATTTAAGATATAAGCAATTCTTCCGGCCAAAGAGCCTTTCTTACTTCCTGGAAAACTTCTATTTAAATCTCTTCCGTCAGGAAAAGTTCGGGTGTTGGATAAAAAGCCATAAATATTCACAAGAGGAATAAAAATCAAGGTTCCTTTCAAAAGCTTCCAGCTTTCGTCCATTTCCTCCAAAAGTCGCTTAGCGGTAACTACCCCATTTATTTCATCTCCATGAATTCCACCGCTGATAAGGACCACAGGCCCTTCTTCTTTAGCAGATCGGATAAAAATAGGGAGATCGATGAGGGTATGTGTAGGTAATTTGGCAATCGGCAGTTCAATATTCATGGACTGACCTTGACGGATTCGGATTCCATTGATCAGAATTTCTTTCATCAAATAATGTTTTGGAAGTTTTTTAGATTTCCTATTGGTTTAAAATCTTGCTTATTTCGCAGGACAAGGATTCATCCATGAATATACTACAAAACATTTCGCTGAAAGGTTATAACACTTTTGGGATCGATAAAAAAGCTAAATATTTTTCTATTGCAAAGACTGTAGAAGAGCTTAAAGAGTTATTGGCTTGGGCAAAAGTAAATGCTACTGAGGTTCTAATCTTAGGTGGTGGAAGTAATATTTTACTTACTCAGGATCTTGATTTTCTCGTCATTAAGAATGAGTTAGAAGGGATTCATGTGATAGCCGAAAATGAGGAAACAATCTTGCTAGAAGTTGGAGCAGGAGTTATTTGGCATGATCTGGTGGATTATTCAATCGAGCATAATTGGGGAGGTATTGAAAATCTCTCCTTGATCCCCGGTACGGTTGGCGCCTCTCCTATGCAGAATATTGGTGCCTATGGCGTTGAGATCAAAGAAGTATTTGAAAGCTTGACTGCCTTGGATCGAGCTGACTTAAGTATAAAAATATTTGATGCCAAAGCTTGCCAGTTTGGCTACCGAGAAAGTGCATTCAAGCATGAGTTGAAAAATAAGTTTGTGATCTGCTCGGTAACGTTTCGTCTTCAGAAAAACCCAGAGTTCAAGATAAGTTATGGCGCAATCCAAGAAACGCTTGCTGAAAGAGGAATAAAAGAACTAAGCCTCAAAGTAATATCAGATGCCATAATCTCTATAAGGAAATCCAAACTTCCTGATTCAAAGGTGATTGGAAATGCAGGTTCATTCTTTAAAAACCCTACGCTCGACAAATCAAAATACGAGGAATTGAAAGAAAAGTATCCTTCGATTCCTGGATATGAAAATGAATCAGGGGTTAAAGTTCCGGCTGCATGGCTAATCGAACAGGCCGGCTGGAAAGGAAAACGAATTGGGGAAGTCGGTGTTCACCAGAATCAGCCCCTCGTCCTAGTCAATTACGGAAACGGTGAAGGTGAAGAAATAGTAAAACTCTCGAAAGAAATACAGCGGTCAATAGCCGAAAAATTTGGCGTAGAATTAAGTCCAGAGGTGAATTTTGTCTAGATTAAGATGTCGTGAGATTCGATGGACTTCCAGTATTGCTCAGCAGAAACACCGAATTTTCGTAGAAAATCAACTCCTTCATCACTTCCTATTCCCTTGTATGCGGCATAGGAATACAAATAGACTACTTTGGAAATTCCCATTGAGAAGATAATTCTTGCACAGGCAAGACATGGGGAAAGCGTCACGTACAAAGTAGAGCCTTCCACAGAAGTATTATTCTTTACAGCATAGAGAATTGCATTCTGCTCGGCATGTAGTGCCAATGAGCAACTTCCCTTACTATCTCTGGCGCATCCTTTATCAGGAAATTCAATATCACAATTATGCGTGCCAGCTGGGGGTCCATTATAGCCGATAGAGATTATTCGCGTATCCTTGGTTAATACCGCTCCAACATGTTTTTTGATGCAATGCGATCTTTTGGCGAGGTTAACTGCCAATTCCATAAAAATATCATCAAAGTCAGGTCTAGTCATTTTTTAATCTTTGGTCCAAAAGTAGGGTTTGAAGCTGAAGAAATATGTACGGAATGGCACTTGTTTTTCGTTTTAATTGTAAATTTTAACGGCTCTACATGAATTTTAGTGGGTGATGGTTAAACTAAGATTACGATATTTTATTTTTGGTGT
>JAFMBQ010000625.1 GCA_017858365.1 Algoriphagus sp.
TTCCAGCCGACCACAAGACATTGAAAGTTTTGCATCAGATAGTAGAATAAGTGTTATGATAATTAACACCCAGGCTTTTGCTGCTCGTGGTGAAGATTCTAGAAGAATACGACAAGAACTCGATCAGTTTGGCACAAGAAGACCCATAGACATTATTGCAGAAACTAATCCCATTTTAATAATTGATGAACCTCAATCAGTAGAAGGGCCAGCTGCCCTTGAAAGTATGAAAGAGTTTAACCCTTTATTTAAAATTGGATATTCAGCTACACACCGTGTTGAATACAATAAAATTTATCGTCTTGATGCATTAGATGCTTATAATAAAAAACTAGTAAAGAAAATTCAAGTTAAAGGAATAAGCATAAAGGGTCATACTGGACTTGACGGTTATGTTTATTTAGAACAAATCAAATTGAGTACTTCAAAACCTCCTTTAGCTGTCATTGAAATCAATAAACTTCAAGGTGACAATGTTGTTAGAAAAATATTTACAGTGGAGGAAGGTGCTAGTCTGTACACTCTCTCAGGAGAATTAGAGGCTTATAAAAATCAATTGGTCACGTTAATTGATGGACAGAAAAACTGTATAGAAATAAATGGAAATGTAATTGAAGCAGGAAATGTTATAAATAACGAAGATGAATTTATCTTCCGGAGAATTCAAATCCGTGAAACTATTTTATCTCATATTCAAAAAGAGAAGATTTTATTTGACAAAGGAATTAAAGTGCTCAGTTTGTTTTTCATTGATTCAGTCGAAAATTATCGAAAGTATGATGACGAAGGAAACGAATTGAAAGGTGAGTTTGCAATCATTTTTGAAGAGGAGTATAATAAAATAATTGCAGAAAACGGACAGTTATCACTTGGAGATGGAGATCTATTAAATGGCATTTCCCATAATTATGAAAAGTATCTTAAGCGCGATAATGCCTCTAATGTTCACCAGGGTTATTTCTCTATTGATAAAAAAGGGAAATCCGTTGATCCAACAGTAAAACGAGGTAGTGATGATTCAGATGATATTTCTGCCTATGACCTTATCATGAAAAACAAGCAACGCTTATTAGATTTTATTGAGCCTACACGTTTTATATTCTCTCACTCAGCTTTGAAAGAAGGTTGGGATAACCCTAATGTTTTTCAAATTTGTGCATTGAAGAATGTTGATGCGGCAAATCAAACACGCAGACGTCAAGAGGTAGGTCGTGGTATGCGTTTGTGCGTAAATCAAAAGGGCATTAGGCAAGATTTTGATACTATTGGTGATGAAGTCCATGAATTAAACAAATTGACTGTCATTGCATCAGAAAGTTATGAATCATTTGCAAAAGGATTGCAAAGTGAAATAGCTGCTACATTGAAAGATCGCCCTCAAAAAGCTAATTTTGAGTTCTTTGTTGGTAAGATAATCACGAATGAACAAGGTGCTGCATTGAGAATCGACAATGATGATGCTCGTAAAATCAACAAAGTATTATTCAAGAACGACCTTATTGATGTCGATGATAAATTAACCCCAGCAGGTAAAGATCTTGTAGAACAAAATAATGTTCCTGTACCAGAACATTTACTGGAATATAAAGATTCCATTACTAAAATCTTAAAATCAATTTACACAGGTGAAGGTATTAAACCTGAAAACGAGCGCCAACAAATAGTACTTAAAACCAATGCCAACTTTGCTAAAAGGGAGTTCCAGGATTTATGGAATAAAATCAGTTTCAAATCAATTTATGAAGTGAAGTTCGATACACCTAAACTTATAGAGGGAAGCAGGAATGCCATAAATGCCAATTTAATTGTTGCAGACCGAATGTATCAAATACGCATGGGTGAATTAAATGAAGCATCCAAAGAAGAATTGGTTGCAGGAACTGCTATGCATAAAGAAGAAAGTCAGTTGGAAAGAGTTGAAGTGATGAGTGTTTCAAATACAGTTTATGATATTGTTGGTGAGATTGAACAGTTGACTAACCTTACAAGACGAACTATAGTGGAAATTCTGAAATCAATTAAGGAAGAGAAGTTTCTGTTATTGAAAAAAAATCCGGAAGAATTTATTGCTAAAGTAAGCCGTTTAGTTAACGAAGTGAAAGCTAGTCTGATATTCAACAATATAACTTACCACAAATTGGATGAACGCCATGAATCAGCAACTATTTTCTCTAATGACAAATCTATTCTAAGAGGTGCTCCTTTGATGAAAAAACACATTTACGATTACCTTACAACGGATTCAAACATTGAAAGGAATTTCGCAAAGGAGTTGGATGAAAGCGTTGAGGTGGTGGTATATGCAAAATTGCCTAAGAGTTTCCATGTGGCTACGCCAATTGCCAATTATAGCCCTGACTGGGCAATTGTATTTGATAGAGACAAAGTGAAGCATATTTATTTTGTTGCTGAAACTAAAGGAACCGATTCCACTTCTGAGCTTCGTGAAATTGAAAAATTAAAAATCCAATGTGCTTCAGAACACTTTAAAGCCATTACAGGCGTAGAAGTACAATTTAGGCATGTAGCCAGCTTTAAAACATTAATGGAAATCGTTAAATAAAGAATTATGAACGAAAAATTAGATATGCAAAGCCCTAATTGGGCAAACATCAATAGCCAATTTATTGCTGAACGCTTTCCAAATTGTGTAACTGAATCGGCAGATGGTATTAAGATAGATTTCGATTTATTAAAACAAGAATTATCCACCGACCTTGTTGAGGG
>JAFMBQ010000080.1 GCA_017858365.1 Algoriphagus sp.
AATTACTACGAAGAGAAGAAAATTACGTTATAATGCTCTGGACTGCCTTCCTTTTAGGGTTTTTGGGTTCATTCCACTGTGTAGGAATGTGCGGCCCTATTGCCTTGGCTGTAGCTGGAGGAAAAGGAAAGTCCTATGCATCAAATAAAATTTTATACAATTTAGGAAGAAGTGTTACCTATGCCGCACTTGGTCTGGTAGTAGGAAGTTTGGGCTTCTCACTCTCGCTAGCTGGGATTCAACAAGGGTTTTCAATCGGAATGGGATTGCTTATTTTGATTCTCGCTTTGAGCTACAAACAGACTTCTCAATTTTCAAGTGTTCCTTTTTTTTCTCAATTAGTTATTCAATTAAAAAAAGCGCTGGGGAAATTTCTTAAAGCAGGAGGGAAGGCTGGTTTTTTTGCAACTGGATTAGCTAATGGACTGCTGCCATGTGGAATGGTTTACATGGCTCTAGTAGCAGCGATGGCACTTCAAGATCCATGGCTTGGAGCTTCTTACATGTTCTTTTTTGGGATAGGAACAATTCCACTTCTGGCTGTTTTGATGTGGTCGGGAAACTTGATTCCAGTATCTTATCGTCAGACTTTCCAGCGAGCTATACCCTATCTAGGGGTACTGATCGGGGTACTAGTTATTTTTAGAGGGCTTGGTTTAGGTCTAAATGGATTTAGCCCAGATTTGCAAGTATTCAATTATGGAGCTGAGCAAATCGAAATTACGATGTGCCGTTAAATCGCATTGCTAAATTTGATGGGAAGAGCGTGGTTTTGAGTAAGTCGCAAATCAAGTTGCATACAAATATTTCGGATTAAGGCAATTCCTTCATTTGTTACCGAAATCTTATTTCCTGACATTTTCAGCAAACCATCACATTCCATCTCTTTCAAATTCCATAAGTTATCTTCTCCAAGACTTTCCCAAAGTGAAATAGGTAGGACAGTTTCATGTCTGCAGATCAAGTCAAGAATACAATTCTTTACCGCTAAATCCTCTTGAGTCAAAACATGTCCTTTGGTAATTGGCCATTGGCCCCCGATAAATGATTCCTGATAGGTATGGATGTTTTTTTCGTTTTGGGAGTAGCCCAAATAAATATCACTGATACTACTTGCCCCTAGACCAATCAGCATTTTAGCAGGCAAGGTCGTATAGCCCATAAAATTCCGATGGAGTTTCCCTTCCCTTTTGGCTCGGTGTAGTGGATCACTTGGCTTCGCAAAATGATCCATTCCAATATCCTCATATCCTAAGTTGAGCAGATAGTTTTTTCCATACTCGTAAAGAGCCCTTTTCTCATCCTGATCAGGAAGATGGCTTTCAAAACTTTTCTGAGCAGGAAATGCAGTCGGTAAATGCGCATAGCTGTAGAATGCAATTCGATCTGGAGCCAATTTCGCCACCTCCTCAAAAGTAGCTTTCATAGTGGCAATAGTCTGATGGGGTAAGCCATAGATCAGGTCGAAATTAATCGAGCTGTATCCATATTTTCTGGCATTTTCTGTTGCTTCTCGTACTTTATCTACGGGTTGGATTCGATGGATAGCTTGCTGAACTTGCTCGTCAAAATCTTGAATCCCATAACTAACTCGATCAAAGCCTAGAAGAGCCAATCCCGATAAATGTGCTGCAGTGGTATTGTTCGGATGACCTTCGAAGCTGAATTCTGCATGATCAAGGACCTCTGAACTGGAAATGATCGAGCTAAGCAAATTGTGTAAGGCCTCAGGAGCGAAGAATGTCGGCGTGCCTCCGCCAAGATGAATCCCAGCTAGTTTTGGTTTTTTGCTAAAGAGCGCTAAGTATTTATTCCACTCCACGAGCACAGCTTCGATGTAGCTGTTTTCGACCGAATGGTTTTTGGTAATTCGTTTTGTGCAACCGCAATAGGTGCAGAGACTTTCACAAAAAGGCAAGTGAATGTAAAGCGAAATTCCTTCTTCGGATCCAAAATTTCGGAAAGCCAGCCGAACCAAATCTTCCCAGCTCTGAGTATTGAGTTTGTTTTCCCAAAGAGGAACGGTTGGGTAAGAGGTATATCTTGGTGCTGGAATATTGTATTTCTTTATCAGGGAAGCGGAAATTGACATGGTTTTTTATTTTCTCAAAATTCCACTTTTCCTTGGTGCACCTTGGTGATGCATACCAGTTCAAAACCTGACATAAATCAGCTATTGCATATAAAAATATAAGTGCCAGTTTTTCAAGATTCACAATTCTATTTTAACTTATGAAACTTTAATTCAAATCAAATGTCCAGCCTTAAAAAAATCGGGTTTTTCAGTGCACTAATATTACCGCTGTTGTTGATCCTCGGTGTGTATTTTGGTGGATCCAACTTGTTTTTGATTCATTTCTTTGTATTTATTTTGGTTCCTATTATGGATTTCTTGATCAATAAAGATCATGAAAATGTTTCCAAAGAGGCAGTCGGCCAAGTTACACAAGAGACCTTTTACAAGTTGGTCACATTCTTTTGGGTGTACGTTCAGTTTGGAATCTTAATTTGGGGATTTTACATCATAAGTATGAGTAACTTTTCCTGGTGGGAATTCTTGGGCTTTTCAAGTGGCATGGCTTTAATTACCGGTGGAATTGGGATCACGGTAGCCCACGAATTAGGACATAAGAATGATGCCCTAGAACAATTGTATTCAAAAATGCTTTTGATGACTGTTTCCTACATGCATTTTTTTATCGAGCATAATCGAGGACACCATGTCCGTGTAGCCACTTCAGAAGATCCAGCCACCAGTAGATTTGGGGAGAGCTTTTATTCTTTTTGGTATCGATCTGTTTTTCAGGGCTATAAAAGTGCTTGGGACTTGGAGCGAGAACGACTTTCCAAAAAGGGGGTTCAATTTTGGTCAGTAAATAACCAGATGATTCAATTTTCAATTTTGCCTTTGCTTTTTATGGGGCTTGCTTTTCTGATTTCTTCGATGATATTAAATAGGCTAGTTTGGGAGGTTCCTTTGTTTTTTGCAGCCCAAAGCTTCTTTGGTTTTTCGCTTCTTGAATTGGTTAATTACCTCGAGCATTACGGGATGGAGCGGAAGAAATTGGAATCAGGGACGTATGAGCGAGTATCGCCAATTCATTCTTGGAATGCCAGTCAGATAGTTAGTAATTTTTTACTATTCCAATTGCAGCGGCACTCTGATCATCATGCTAATGCTCATAAGCGTTATCAGGTGTTAAATCATTATGATGAAAGTCCACAGCTCCCGGCTGGCTATTCTGCCATGATAATTCTGGCATTATTTCCTCCTTTGTGGTTTGCAGTAATGGATCCTCGATTGGCACATTGGAAAAAGCGGACTTTCGGCGAGTCGCTAATCCAGCAGAAAGTTGTTTAGGAAGGAGCTCTTCAAAAGCATCCATGTGAAAAGTAAGATAAATCCCCAAAACATGTAAGTGCGGTAATAATCGGAGGTCTCTTTATAGCGATTTTCCTTGATTTCAGTTTTTTCCAGACTGTCGATTCGCTCAAAAATCCCGGCTAGTGTGCCACCATCGGCAGCTCTAAAAAACTCCCCATTTCCAATTTTCGCAATTTCCCGCAAAGTAGTTTCGTCCAAATAGCTTTCGACCATTTGTGGTCGACCAAAGAAGTCCGTGCCATAAGGAACCATTCCATCTTTGCCCACAGCAATCGTGTAAATCTTGATGTTCAGTGCTGAGGCAAGTTGCGCTGCAAATAATGGGTCTACATTTCCCGCGTTGCTTTCTCCGTCGCTAAGTAGGATCATCACTTTGGAGACCGATTCGGAATCTTTCATTCTATTCGTGGCAGAGGCTAATGCAGAGCCAATCGCGGTTCCTTTGGCCTCCATCATGCTGAAAGATATTTCCCCTATCAATTCCGTCAAGAGTTTGTAATCATTGGTCAAAGGGGCTAAGCTATACGCTTCTCCCGCAAAAACAACCATCCCAATTCGATCTCCAAATCGCCCATTGATGAACTCAACGGCTGTGGCTTTGGAAGCCTCCAGTCGATTTGGGCTAAAATCCTGTAGGTCCATCGATTCTGAGATATCCATTACCAGCATGATATCAATTCCTTCAGTGAATTGCTCAACACGCTCATTGCTTCGCTGTGGACGTGCCAAGGCGATCACCATCATGACTAGAAACAGAAAGAAAAATGCAGTAGGGATCAGTCTCAAGTAAGTCCAAGGATTATTTCCTGAGACAGTTTTCGGCAATGAAAGTTCGAGAACTGGATTCTTTAGAAACTTTACAAACTTCCGAATCAGCATAAAAACAGGGATGATCCAGATCAAGTTTAAGATCCAAGGATTTTCCCATTCGTAGGATTTTAAGGTCTCGGGCAAAAACCAAGACCAGCTAAAAAACTCAGACAGCTGTTCGATCATGATTGGTTTTGCTTATTTTTTTATCAAATTTTTCCTTTGCTACTTCAAATAGGTAAGCCGAAGCTTCTTCGCTTTTGGAAGATACACCTGCGTAGATAATCATATCAATCGCTCGTAATGAGTTGAAGATTTTAGGGTCTTCGAGTTTTTCACCGATTTCACTGGAAGTCCATTCCTTGATTGGCAACTTGGTAATGCTTTCCAGATAACCTTTCCATAGACCGATTACCTCATCAGCAAGCTCAATCGAAGGGGTTTTAGCAAGTTCTGCAGTCTGCAACTTCCACTTTTTCTCAAACTTCTTCCAGCGTCTTTTCTCTGATAATTGTGTGAAAAAGCCAGTAATCTTCTTGTTGAAAAGAAAATAGAATACACCCAATAAAAGAAGAATTCCTCCGATTAGAAGACTTGTTATGATCCAATTGATCGGTTTATTGAGTGGTTGATAAATATTGTTTTCCTGAAAGATGAGCTGCTCAGGGATACTGTCCAGAGTCAATTTCAGTTTCAATTCGGCCTCTAGTGGGAAATAAGTCACACTATCATAGCGTGCTAACTCGTAGACTGGAAGTGAAAGGAAGATACTCGGTTCAAGGGAGAAATTTGACAAGAAGTAGATTGCGCTGTCTAAAGTGACGCCTTCTGCAGTTTTTGAGATGAAGGTTTGCTTTTCTAAAAGAACCAATTCTCCAAAATTATAAACGGAATCTGGAAAGATCAATTGCTTGGATTCTGGATAGCTTGCCTTTAAGACATAGCCTATGCGCTCGCCCAACTTTGCGGAATCCTGCATGAAATAGCCCGAAACGACTACTTCCTGTCCTTTTGCCGCAATCGAAAAGACTGAAAATATAATGATTAAGAGCCTTTTAGCCACGTTTCATACTTTTATTTCTATACTTAAAGAGCTCGATCAGGGGAAGTACGATGTCTTGGGTAGTGTCAATCGAAAGGTAGTTGATTTGATTTTTCTTACAAATCTCCTGAAGATGTGATCGCTCAGTGGTAAAGGTATCTGCTATTTTCTTTGAAAAACTTCCAAAGGCTGTATTTACCCATGTGGTTTTTCCTTTTTCTTTATCATAAACAGGAATGATGCCCAGCGAAGGCAATGCAGATTCACGTGGATCGGTCAATTGAATCGCCACTAAGTCATGCCGCTCGGCAAGGGCTCGAAAAGGCCGTTCATAATCGGAATCGATAAAATCGGAGATTACCACTACTACCGCTCGCTTTTTGAGTAGGTTGAGTGCAAAGGTAAATAGACCATTTAGATCTGTTTTCAGGGATTTATTTTGATGCTCAAAGATACCTTTGATCATTTTCACTCCCTGTTTGCCACCTTTGGCAGGTAAAATTAGTTTTTCTTTTTGATCCGAATAGCTCACCAATCCAACCTGACTACCTTCAAATACTGCAGCAAGTGTAAGTACTCCCGCAATAATTCTTCCTTGGTCGATTTTCCGATTTCCCTCCTGACCGATATCTTGACTTCCACTGATATCAAGCAGAAAAAACACAGATTGATCTTTTTCTTCTCGAAAAGTTTTGACGAAGGTTCCATGACCTTTGGCAGAAACTTTCCATTCGATGGTTCTCACATCATCTCCGTATTGGTAGGGACGTAAATCATCAAATTCTAATCCTGAGCCTTTGAATATGGACTGATATTCACCTTGGAGGTGGTTATTAGCCACTTTCCGAATCATGATTTCGTATTTTCTAAGCTTACTGAATAAGTTATTCATCCGGAGAGTATTGAATCGACTAAGTTATGGTACTCTGCCGAATTATAAAATCTCCCTTACATAAAGGGTGAGGAGATTTTCCGTTAAAAAAACCTAATTTTGATCCGTGAGAAGATTAGTACGTATTAGTTTTTTGATCCTCCTACTGGTGGGATGTGCTTCTGAAAAGCAACCTAAAGGGGTTCTTTCAGAGGATAAGATGGTTGAGGTCTTGATAGATATCCAATTGACTGAGGGAATTGCTGGTGCCATGCCAATCTCTTATGATTCCTCTCAAGTGCTCTATCGATTGCTTGAGCGAGATGTTTTTTTAAAACATGATGTCGAAGATTCAGTTTTCACTCAGAGTATGATCTACTACCTTCAATACCCTGGCAAAATAGATGCGATTTATGCGCGGGTAGTAGATTCATTAAGTTTAAAACAATCCACTGGAAATGCCCTGGATCAAACAGGAAATTAATGCTATACCCTTCTAATCTAGAGCAAAAAATAAATTTTAACAAGATCAAGGAAATTCTAAAGTCGGAGTGTAGCTCCTCTTTGGGAATGGATTTTGTGGATAAAGTCTCCTTTTCTTCAGACTCAAAACTGGTCGTACGATTGTTGGATCAAACTGAGGAGTTTCGACAGATATTGGTTTCAGGGGAAGCTTTTCCAACCTCTAATTTCACAAACCTAAACCCCTATCTCGAAAAAGCTAAGCTCGAAAATTCTTTCTTGGATGCTGCCGATTTTCATGAAGTAAAGCTTTCGCTTCAGACGCTTCGGACCTGCGTGTCATTTTTTCAAAAAAATGAGGAGGTTTACCCCGTTTTAAGTCAATTATTAGGTTTGCTTATTGATTTGGATCTTTCCCTTCTCAAATCAATTGATGAGATAATTGATGAGAAGGGCAATGTTAAAAACAATGCTAGCCGCGAGCTTCAATTAATTCGTAGTCAGATTATCTATGAGGAGGGCCGCTTGCGTAAAGTGATGGAACGCGTCTTTAAAGAAGCCCGGGCTAAAGGATTGACTCCAGAGGATGCACAAATGACGGTGAGATCTGGCCGTTTGGTCATTCCAGTTGCCGCAGAGAACAAACGTAAACTCAGAGGTTTTATCCATGATGAGTCTGCCACTGGGCAGACGGTATTTATGGAGCCGGAGGAAGCTTTGGATATCAATAATGAAATCCGGGACTTAGAGTATATGGAACCTCGGGAGATCATCAAGATTCTCACAAAGCTTACAGACCGGTTACGACCTGCGATTCCAGCTTTGCGAAAGGCCACAAATTTCCTAGGCTTGATGGATTTCATTCGGGCAAAAGCAAAATTTGCTCAAAAAACCAATAGTGCCCGACCGGAAATCACAAAAGAGCGACAACTGATTTGGCGAAATGCCAGACATCCGCTATTGGAAATGGCTTTGAAAGCTCAGGGGAAAAAGGTTGTCCCATTGCAGATCAAACTTAGCGGCCATGAGCGACTTTTGGTCATTTCTGGGCCAAATGCAGGTGGTAAATCCGTGACTTTGAAAACTGTTGCTTTGCTCCAATATATGCTGCAATGCGGACTTTTGATTCCTGTGGAGCCAGATTCAAAGAGTAGTCTGTTTGATAATTTTTTCATAGACATTGGGGATGAGCAAAACCTCGAAAATGACCTAAGTACCTATAGTTCTCACCTGATGAGTATGAAGTATTTTTCAAATTTCGCTGATCGAAAAACCATTCTTTTCATCGATGAATTTGGAACAGGTACGGAGCCACAGTTCGGGGGAGCAATTGCCGAAGCCATTCTTCTGGCACTTAAAAAATTGGGGGCTTATGGCGTGCTAACCACCCACTACGGGAATTTGAAACAAGTTGCGAGCAAGAATCAAGGACTAGTGAATGGGGCGATGCGCTACGATGTGGACAAATTAGAGCCGATGTATCAGTTAGAAATCGGAAAACCTGGATCATCATTTGCCTTGGAGATCGCTTCGAAGATTGGGATTTCGAAGGATATTTTGGCGTATGCGAAAAGTCAAATAGGGGAAGACCGAGTTCGCTACGATCGATTGTTGACCCAGTTGGAAAATGAAAAAAATCAATACAGCGAGCTTTTGACAGAAGTGAATTCTAAAGATCGCTTATTGAAAACTCGATTGCAGGAGTATAAAGAGCTGAAAGAAACGCTAGAAACGACCAAGAAAAAGTATATCCAAGAAGCCAAAGAGGAGGCTAAATTGCTGCTAGATCAAGCAAATAAAAAAATTGAATCCACTATTCGTCAGATCAAGGAAGGAAAAGCCGAAAAAGAAAGTACTAAGCTGGTCAGGCAGGAACTTGAAGCATTCAAAGAAAAAGTAAAGCCGGAAAAAATAAAGGTGAAGGTTCCCTCAATAGTTGTGTTGCCAGGCGAAATTAAGGTGGGAGATTGGGTACGATTAAAGGATAATGGAGCCATTGGGGAGGTGCTGCAATTGAAATCAAAAGAAGTTGAAATATCAATAGGCGAGCTAAAATCCAATGTGAAATTGTCTCGATTGGAGCGAATTTCACAAGGTGAAGTCAAAAAAGAAAAGAAGGCAATCGGTGTTCGCGGGAATTTCAATACGAATGAAAAGATGATGGATTTCTCCATGAATCTGGATCTTAGAGGGAAAAGAGGAGAAGAGATACTTTCGCTGATTCAGACCTTCATCGATGAAGGTTATATGCTTGGAATCAAAGATCTACGAATCGTACACGGGAAAGGAAATGGAATTCTTAGAGATCTCACCCGTAATTTCCTGAAGGACATGAGCCAAGTAAGACAAATGGAAGATGAGCATGCTGATCGAGGTGGAGCTGGAGTTACATTAGTGACATTAAAGTAAAAAAGGGGGCTGAAAAGCCCCCTTTTTGTTATCAAATATTTCTTTCTTTATTTTTTATTCAAGTTGAATACATAGCTTCCCGCCACTGCAAAAACTCCACTGATACGTGCACCAGGAGCAGGGATGGTAAACGTCAATCTTAAATTATCGCCTGTTCTTGTGAAAGAAATTTCTCTCCCAGCCGCAGGTTTCGTTCCTGTCAGTGTGAATTTGTCAAAGTTAGTTCCCGTAAAAGACCAGTTGCCTGAAGCGTCGAAGAGGTCGTTATTATTTCGAGAAGTATAAGTCTTTGCTGATCCAGAATTTAAGATCAATTCGAAATTCGTGTATAAATCAGTCACATTTGTTCCATCTCTTGATACGGAATTGGCGCCAGCCAAAGTCCAAGTTAAGGTACCAGTTCCAGTTAAGGCTTCGGTTGCCAATTGTTCAGGGGTCTTTGGAGGGGTTGGAGTAGGACTATCTCCACCGCATGCTTGAATTAAGACTGCTGCAGCAAGGACCATTACAATTTTTATAAATTTCAAGTTCATATTCATCCAGTTCGTGTTGACCGTAAAATTAAAGATTTCGATTAAAGTTAAAAACCTAAGCTTACTTATAATCTTCTAAAACGATTTTTTGTTGGCAAAATTCATATTCTCTGGGTTCGTTTGAGCATACGATCAAGATACGATTCTGCCCAAACTTATCGATTAAGTCTTGGTACCATTCAATTCCCTTACGGTCAAGGTTAGAGGTAGGTTCATCCAATAGTACAACTGGGACCTCAGAAAGTAGGGCAAGTCCGAGTTTTAGGCGTTGTTTCATTCCAGAGGAAAACTGACTGATCACCTTATCCGCATGAGCTTCGAGGTAAATGATCTCAAGTATTTCTTCTTTAGAAATCTTGTTTAAAGGTAATTTAAACTTGAAATGAAAATCGATTAATTCGGAAAGTGTAAATTCCTCCGGCAATTCCAAATAGGGTGCTGAGATGGTTAAAAAATTAAACCAATCTGATTCTGGAAGGATTTTGTCAAGCTGTTTAAATCGGATATGCCCGGAAGAAATTGGAATCGCTCCACTGATGCATTTTAATAAAGTGGATTTTCCAGATCCATTGCTTCCTGTCAATGCGATTGATTGACCTTGGGAAATAGTCAGCGAAAGATTTTTAAAAATCCATTCATATTGGAAGCGTTTGGAAGCTTCTTCAAGTTGGATTTCAATCATGCTTAATTGATATAGCCTTTCATTACACCTCGTTCTGAAGATCTGATGAAATTCAAAATCTCGTCACGCTCTTTAGTGGCAGGCAAGTTTACTTCAATTTCTTCCAAAGCCTTGCTATTGTTCATGCTATTCAAGAACAAGAATCGATATACTTCCTGAATATGGGAGATTGATTCACTGGAGAATCCTCTTCTTCGCAATCCTAGGCTATTGACACCGGCATAGGAAAGTGGCTCTCGAGCAGCTTTTGTAAATGGAGGCACATCCTTACGGACCAATGAGCCTCCAGAAATCATTGCGTGCATCCCAATTTTCACAAATTGGTGAATGGCACTAGATCCGCCGATGATCGCCCAATCGTCTATTACCACGTGGCCTGCAATCTGGACTGCATTTGCAATGATTACATTGCTGCCAATGGCGCAATCATGTGCAATGTGCACATAGGCCATCAAAAGGCAGTTACTGCCTATCACTGTGGTTTGCTTATCCACTGTTCCCCTGCTGATGGTCACACATTCTCTAATTGTGCTATTATCACCAATGATCACAGTTGAGTCTTCACCTTGAAATTTCAAATCCTGAGGGATACCGGCGATTACAGCACCAGGAAAAATTTTGCAGTTTTTGCCAATTTTTGCTCCTGGATAAATAGTCACATTAGATCCAATCCAAGTATTGTCACCAATTTCCACATTCTCATGAATCATGGTAAATGGATCAATTGTGACATTTTCACCCAATTTAGCCTTTGGGTCTATGTGGGTCATAGGACTTATCATAATTCTTTACGGGTTATGCTTGCAGTCATTACAGCCTCACAAACCAAGGTGTTTCCTACATAGGCTTCACCTTTCATTTTGGCGATTCCTCTTCTAATAGGGGCTAATAATTCGCATTTGAAAATAAGCGTATCTCCGGGTAGAACCATCTTTCGAAACTTACAGTTTTCTATTCCTAAGAAATAGGTCCAGTAATTTTCAGGATCTTCTACCGTGCTAAGTACTAAAATCCCACCAGTCTGAGCCATAGCTTCTACCTGTAAAACGCCTGGCATTACTGGGTTTGAAGGGAAATGTCCCATGAAGAACGGCTCATTAATCGTTACATTTTTCACCCCTGCCACTACGGTATCATCCAGATAAATGATTTTATCTAAAAGCTGAAAAGGGTAACGATGTGGAAGGATATTACTAATTTGATTGATGTCCATCACCGGTGGCAGTTTTGGATCATAATAGGGGATGTGTGAAGAAGAAGACTTCTCCATGGCACGTTTTAATTTTTTAGCAAAGGCCACATTAGCAGCATGCCCTGGTCTTGCTGCCAAGATTTGGGCTTTCAATGGTCTGCCTACTAAAGCAAGATCACCTACTACATCCAACAACTTATGACGAGCTGGCTCATTTCTATAGCGAAGATCCACGTTATTTAGGATGCCTTCTTTTTTGACCTCAACTTTTTGCTTGTTGAACATCTTTGCCAAGTGCACTAATTCTTTTTCTTCGACCACACGGTCAACTACCACTATGGCATTGTTTAAATCTCCGCCTTTGATCAGGTTGGAATTGTATAGCATTTCTAGCTCATGAAGAAAGCAGAAGGTTCGGCAAGAGGCTATTTCTGATCTGAATTGACTGATATCTGTAATAGAGGCATGCTGACTTCCCAATACTGGAGAATTATAGTCTACCATTACAGTTACGCGGTAATTGTCAGTAGGTAATGCCACCATTTCCACCTCGCGAGCGACGTCTTTGTATTGGATACTTTCCTGAACTTCAAAAAATCTTCGTAGTGCATTTTGCTCTTCAAAACCTGCATCTTCCAGTACTTCGATGAATTGGATAGAGGACCCATCCATAATCGGAGGCTCTGGACCGTCTAATTGAATGAGTACATTGTCAATTTCTAAACCTACCAAAGCTGCCAAAACATGCTCTACAGTATAAACACGTGCACCATTTTGCTCAAGTGTCGTTCCTCTGGAGACGTCAACTACCAAATCACAATCTGCATCAACTGTCGGCCTTCCTTCAAGATCTACGCGTTGGAATTTGATTCCGTGATTAGGTGGTGCAGGCACAAAAGTCATATTGGAAATTACTCCAGTATGTAAGCCTACTCCAGATAGTTCTACCTGTTTCTGAATGGTATGTTGTTTTACTTTCATTTGGTTGTCGCGGCTATCTGCTTTTGCAAAGGGTGCAAATTTACTATTTTTTTTCTAGTTCTTTCAGGCGGTTTTCGATTGCTTCTAGATTTCGGAAAATGGAATAGGACTTTAAAAATCTCTTGATATCCATCCCAACGTATCCAAACAAGGTTTGCCCTGAGGTTACGATGTTTTTGGAAACTCCGGTATTTGCTCCAATAGTCGTATGATCGGCAATTTTTATGTGTCCCACGATTCCTGCTTTTCCTGCAATGACACAGTTTTTACCGATTTCAGTCGATCCTGAGATACCTGTTTGGGAGGCAATTACAGTGTTCTCTCCTATGATCACATTATGGGCAATTTGAACT
>JAFMBQ010000081.1 GCA_017858365.1 Algoriphagus sp.
GAAAATTTGTTTGTTGTTTTCGCTAGAGGAAAAACTTATGATCCAAAGTTGCAGGTTCGGTCAAGGCTGATTCGGTTGCTACCCATTTGTATCCGACTATAATCGATTGCTGTCGGGTAAATAGGGGATTAGAGGATTTTGACTAGTTAGTTACTCATAAAAAAAGTTTAGGTTTAAGAAAGCGAAAAAAGATATACCCGCAATTGCGGGTATATTATGTTAGATAGCATAAGAAACTAAGAATATGAAGATTATCGAGATTAAAGAAAGTGAACTCAAGAGTATAACTCTCTTCCTGATCGATAGAAAGATAATTCTACATCCTATAATATCTCCAGAAGGAATTCCTGACTTTACAGCATATAAAGGAAGAAAGTTTATCGTGATTCTGGATCGAAACATTCTTGTTCGAATACTTAGATTAGTAAATAATGGAGAATTAAAGGACGCAGAAAGTCTTAAAATTGTTAGTTGTCTTTTAGCATGGTCAGAGTTTAATAAGATTTCACTTAATTCAGGTTTAGCACTTACTGAATATTCACACCACCATGGGGGCAACTTAGAATCAAGTATAGAAAAAAATATCTTTTTCCATATATACAAACAATATTCCCCGAGTGACTGGTTTGACCTTGCAACAGGTAAAACCAAAATAATTAAAAGAATAGAACTTAAGAAAGAGAAAGATTTCGAATTCTTTGTAGAAGACGATCATTTCAAAATGCATTTCTTAGAAATGCTAAAATTGTCACAATTGTACTTCAATGATGAAATGGAAATTGTGAAGAAATTTGAACTATTTCATAATTGGGTTTTTAAAAATATACTGGTCTGTAAGTACACAACCTTTTTTGCTGTTATGTTATTAGGCGAAAAATCCAAGACCTTTCGAAATAAGGGAATAAATTATGAATCAATAAACCATATATGCAAGAACGTCGCATGGGATCTGACATATTTATCCTTTTGGAGTACCCAATACTCTTATGAGAAAGATGCTGAACAAGTATATCTTTTCGCAACTATGGATAAAGAACTAAGAGAATTATTCTTTCTAACACATAAAGAATCTTTGGAAATTTACAAAGAAGTTTTTGGAGAAGAGAAAGGTCAAATTATCATTAATTCAGTCTCAAGAATATATGTAAAACGTAACAAACCTGATATCAACCAAACTGTACTTGATAAATTGATAAATAAGGAGCAATTAAATCTAAAAGAACAATTAAATAGAAATACGCTATCTAACAATTGATATGAGGTTAGACTTGCTATCGCTGCATCCGCTCCAAATCACAAAACCGTTACAAGCAGCCTTAGTTTCCAGTAGAAAAGCAGCCTTATATTTTCTTATTCGACCTATCCTCAAGCACGCTTATTTCAATTCAAGTCCTTTTACCCATGCTAACGCTTCGGGTTCGGTTTCAAAAATTTTGTAGGCTACGGGTTGCTTTTGGAATGAGAAGATCATTTTTAGGATCCCACGAATCGCCACGTTTGGAATGATATAGGCAGTTCCTACACAATAGGTCTGCATCAGTTCCTCATTTTCCTTCAACCAATCTGCCTGCATCTTTTGATGCGAAAGCTTGGGGATACTTGCATTGGAGGCATCGAAAATGATGACTAAATTCTTTTGATGTCGATAGCAAGCCTTGGTTTGATCCAAGTAGGATTGGAAGTTTTGATCCGTGCTTTTACTTCCTGTAAATCCAATTCTAACAATTGGAAATGAAGATTCATCAATGATTGCGTAAGGTTCCATGGTGGAGAAACCTGATTTTAGATAAAAGAGTTTTTACCTGGAATAGGATTATTAATAAGAGCTAAGGGCTTATCCCTTGGTTAATGCCTATCGCACTTTCAGTGCTTTTCGACTAGCAATCAGAAGTTAATATAAATTTTCCTCCGTGATACCTCCGTGTTCTCCGTGACTCTGTGTTAAAAATTCTGACCCCTTTGAATTCTTTCTGAACTTTAGGATTTCAAACTATTCGTTTTTGGCAAAAAATTGAATAAGGCTTACTGTCCCTCTACAAGTTAAAAACCGATTTACCCTAATTTTATTCTCTGTGGTGAAAAAGCCCCACTCTTGTATTTTTATTTGTGGGTATGCGATGAGAAGCTTAATTTTCCCTATAACCTCGAATACCTAAAAAATTTCCTACAATCCTATTCAATAATCCATTGAAATCGCGCATGAACCAAAAGTCCAATACAGAAATACTTATCTGGGGGCGAGATTCCAAGAGACCTTTTAAAAACAAAATTTAATCGAATGAAATAGAGCATGACCATAAAGTCACCCACTGATTGATTATTTGTGTTGCTAGATTCCATGAGACCTTTAAAAACAAAAAACTAAACGAATGAAAAGAAGAGATTTTATCCACCTTTCCGGCCTAGGTCTGGGAGCGCTGGCTACCTCAGGCTTGGTCATGATGGGCAATCCCGTCTCGGCGGAAACCCTTCTGCAACCCGGAATCGATGTTGCCGCGAAGAAACTCCTAGCTGACACCGCCCTAAATGCTGCCAAAGCCAAAGGAGCCACTTACACCGATGTGCGAATCGGCCGATACTTACAGCAATTCCTCTTTACCAGAGAGAAGAATGTACAGAATATTACCAACGGAGAGTCCTTCGGCGTAGGTATCCGTGTGATTGCCAATGGCACTTGGGGATTCTCTGCTACTTCCGATGTGACGCCTGATGGCATTAAGAAATGTGCGGAAACTGCCGTGGCCATCGCCAAAGCGAATTCCAAACTTCAAACCGAACCTGTAGAACTTGCACCCGTCAAAGGGCATGGGGAAGTGTCTTGGAAGACACCTATCGAAAAGAATGCCTTGGCCGTTCCGGTAAAAGAGAAGATTGATTTGCTCCTCGGAGTAAATAATGCAGCGATGGATAATGGCGCTGCCTTTGTCAATTCGGCACTTTTCATGATCAACGAGCAAAAGTATTTTGCTTCCACTGACGGTTCCTACATTGATCAGGATATCCATCGTATCTGGCCAAATTTCACGGTCACAGCAGTAAACAAAACTTCCGGTGGCTTCCGTTCTCGACAGGCGCTTTCGGCACCGATGGGCATGGGTTATGAATATTTAGATGGGTTGGAAAAAGATAAAGCGATGAACCCTGCGGGTTTCAATAGCTATAAAAACACCTACGATATGCTAGAGGATGCAGTGAATGCATCTAAGCATGCGAAGGAGAAATTGACTGCCAAATCCGTAGTGCCTGGTAAATATGACTTGGTGCTAGATCCTGATCACTTGGGATTGACGATTCACGAATCTGTGGGTCACCCGCTGGAATTAGACCGTGTATTGGGCTACGAAGCTAACTATGCAGGAACTAGCTTTGCGACCTTGGACAAGTGGAGATCTGGCGACTTCAAATACGGTTCTGACAAAGTCAATATTGTAGCAGATAAGATTCAGCCTTTGTCCCTGGGAAATACGGGCTACGATGACGAAGGTGTAAAATGTAAGGAGTGGGATTTGATTAAAAACGGAGTCTTGGTGAATTATCAGGCGATTCGTGATCAGGCCAAAATCATCAATGAACCGGAGTCTCACGGTTGCTGCTTTGCAGACAATTGGTCTTCGGTGCAGTTTCAGCGGATGCCAAATGTTTCCCTGAAGCCGGGTACAGAAAAGTTGAGTGTAGCCGAGATGGTAAAAAATGTCGAGAAAGGCATTTACATCCTGGGTAGAGGTTCGTATTCGATCGATCAGCAGCGTTATAATTTCCAGTTTGGCGGACAGCTTTTCTACGAAATCAAAAATGGAGAAATCACCAACATGCTTGAGGATGTAGCCTATCAGTCCAATACACAAGAGTTTTGGAATTCCTGTTCGCAGATCTGCGACAAGGATGATTACAAATTCTTTGGTTCATTCTTCGATGGCAAAGGACAGCCTTCGCAGAGTTCTGCCGTTTCGCACGGTAGTTCGACTACCCGATTTGACGGAGTCAATGTGATCAATACTGGAAGAAATATTTAACCTCAACTCGAGAATTATGGCAATTTTAACACAAGAAGAAGCTAAAAAAATCATTGATAAAGTGCTCTCCTATGCCAAAGCCGACGAAACCCAAGTCGTGATCTCTGGAGGAAGAACAGGTAATATCCGCTATGCCCGAAATAACGTGAGCACCAGCGGAGAGACCAATGAAATCGGATTAAACATCACTTCGGTATATGGTAAAAAGTCTGGCTCATCCAGCATCAACGAATTGGATGATGAGTCGCTGCGCAAAGCTGTAGCAAGAGCTGAGGAAATCGCCATGCTAGCTCCGGAAAACCCGGAATATATGCCGATGCTCGGTCCACAGACTTTTCCAAATTCTAAAACTTTTGCAAGCCCAACGGATGCGATCACCCCAGATCAACGTGCGCAAATCGCTGCTGATAGCTTAAATCCAAGCGGTGCAGCTAATCTTAGTGCAGCGGGCTATCTGGAAGATTTTTCCGGATTCTCCGCAATGGGCAACAGCAAGGGCATGTTTGGTTACAACAAACGAACCTCAGTGGATTTCTCCGTGACTGTTCGTACCGAAGATGGCACTGGTTCTGGCTACGCAATTCGGGATTTCAATGATGTGAGTTTATTGAATTCGAAGGAAGTGACCAGCATCGCAATGCAAAAAGCGCAGGCCTCTGTAAATGCACAAGCCATCGAGCCAGGAAAATATACCGTGATTCTGGAGCCTACAGCTGCTGGAGATTTATTGGGATTATTGACTCGAAGCTTAGATGCACGAAGTGCAGACGAGGGGAGAAGCTTTCTGAGCAAAAAGGGCGGAGGAACTCGAGTTGGAGAAAAATTCTTCGATGAGCGGGTGAATATCTTCTCCGATCCTGACCATCCACAGATTCCCGGTGCACCTTGGGACAATGAGGGCTTTCCTCAGAAACCGGTGAGCTGGATTGAAAAGGGTGTGGTGAAAAACATGTTTTATTCCCGCTATTGGGCAGAAAAGCAGGGTGTCCAGCCTACTGGAAGGCCAAGTGGGGTAATTATGGAAGGAGGCGATCAATCGCTTGCTGACCTGATCAAAAGTACCGAGCGTGGGATTTTGGTTACTCGTTTCTGGTATATCCGAGGCGTAGATCCGCAGACTTTGCTCTTTACAGGACTGACTCGTGATGGTACTTTCTATATTGAAAATGGTCAAATTAAATTCCCGGTCAAGAATTTCCGATTCAACGAAAGCCCGATCATTATGCTGAATAATATTGAAGCCCTTGGTCGTCAGCAGCGTGTGGGAGGAGATATGATTCCTGCGATGAAGATTCGAGACTTTACATTTACGAGTTTGTCGGACGCAGTTTAGAATGGAGTTGTCAGTTATCGGTTGTCAGTTCGAAGTAAGCAGCTTTTGAATGTCTTTTGGAATTATTCAGTTTGCTGTTTTCAATGATGAGAAAATTTTATTTCTAAACAAATTAGGAATACAAGACCTCGACTGGAAATGCGTCAAAAACCGACAATCGATAACTGACACACTGATATGAACTTCTTCTTTACAAGATTAAAATACAATTCAGGAAACTGGGATACGGATCAGCGGATGCCTTCGAATTTGCTGAATTCGCTGGTGGAGTATACCACGATTCCGGTGGATCAGCAGGAGAAAGTGGTGGAGCTCGGCAGTGCGGAGATCTTCAAAAGTCCTTTTTGCTACCTCAGCGGGCATAAGCTCGTCGAGTTTTCCGCTGAGGAGCGAAAGAACTTTAAGACTTACGTGGAGAATGGCGGCTTTGTCTTTGCCGATGATTGCAATCATGATATCGACGGGCTTTTTGCCAAAAGTTTCGAAGCTGAAATGGCCAAGACTTTTGGCACCAATGCCCTTCAAAAAATCCCAAATAACCATCCTATTTATTCCACCTTCTTTGAATTTGAAGATGGGCCACCGGCCACTTCCTTCGAACTCAACGGTTGGGGCGATGATCTGATTCACGATTACCTCAAAGCTATCGTGATCAATGGTCGAATCGGAGTGCTTTACAGCAATAAAGACTACGGTTGCGAATGGGATTACGATTTCAGAAACAAGCGTTTTCTAAAAGAAGACAACACCAAATTCGGCGTCAACATCGTCGTTTACGCCTTAACTTATTGATTTTGGAAACAGTAGAACTAGCCAATTATAAACTTCTCGTTGCAAAAATCCCCGATCTCAAGCGAGAAATCGCCAAGACTATCGTAGGGCAGGAGGAAGTGATTGAGGAGATCATTATCACACTTTTAGCAGGAGGACATTGCTTGTTGGAAGGTGTTCCAGGTCTTGCAAAGACCTTGATGGTGAAGTCCATTTCGGAAGTGATGGACTTGAATTTTAAGCGAATCCAGTTTACTCCCGACTTGATGCCGGGAGATATTTTGGGGACGGAGATTTTGGAAGAGGATCATGAAACTGGGAAAAAGTTTTTCCAATTTAACCGTGGACCGATCTTCGCTAATCTGGTTTTGGCGGATGAGATCAACCGGACTCCACCGAAAACACAAGCGGCCCTGCTGGAAGCCATGCAGGAAAAAGTTGTCACTTATGGCGGTCAGCATCATGCATTGCCCGATCCTTTTTTGATTATTGCTACACAAAATCCCATCGAGCAGGCTGGTACTTATCCGCTTCCTGAGGCGCAGTTAGACCGCTTCCTCCTCTATATCAAATTAGGCTATCCTTCGGAAAAAGAAGAATTAGAAGTATTGGAGCGGACGACCGGAACTTACCGAGCTGTTACAGAACAGATTTTTACAGGATTAGATATTAAAAAACTACAGCAGCTCACTCGAGAGGTGCATATTGATTCTGCTTTACTGGCTCAAATCAATTCACTGATAAGATCTACTCGACCTGCGGAAAGCAAAGTAGAAGCCGTCAAAACTTACGTGGAGTGGGGAGCTGGTACCCGAGCCGGACAGGCTTTGATCCTTTGTGCCAAAGCTCGGGCGCTGGTCAAAGGACGTTACGCCGTGATTCCTGAAGACATTCAGCTTTTGGCTTACCCTGTGCTTCGACATCGACTTTCTCTGCATTTTCGTGCAGAGGCTGAGCAGATTTATCCAGACCTGATTATTTCCAAAATTTTGGAAGCGCATTCGATCCATGAAAGCAAGTAATCTCGAAATCATTCGACTCAACAACCTGAAACTGGGGGCCAAAATCATCTCTGAGCAGCTGAAGCATGGCCTTCATTTGGGAAAAAAAACTGGGGTCGGATTGGAGTTTGAGCAGTACAGATACTACGAACCAGGTGATGATCCCAAGCGGATCGACTGGAAATATTTTTCCCGCTCGGGAAAGTACATGATTAAAGAATCCCAGACCGAAAGTCACCTGAATATTCGCATGCTTCTTGATCTTTCAGGTTCGATGAACTATGAAGAAAATGGCTTCAAGCGGCTGGATTATGCTAAAAACCTAATTGCTTCGCTGGCCTATATGGCAAATCAGCAAGGCGACGCGCTTTCCTTTTTTACCTTTCAAGAAGGAAAAGTGAGCCAAAAAGTAGCTCCTTCACCCAAAGCCTTTCAGCGAATTATCTACCAATTGGAGCAGGATCAAGCTTCCGGATCTTGGCCGATTAGTAAGCAGGATTTTCCTGAGTTGAAATCAAAGCAAAAGGAGTTGATCATTTTCGTTTCGGACTTTCTCCAGAAAGAATCTGAGTGGATCGAGATCGTGGAGCAGATGCGTCATCCAAAAAAAGAGATTGTGCTTTTTCAGATTTTAGGTGATCAGGAGTTGAATTTTGATCAGAAGGGGAATTTCAAATTTGAAGATTTAGAAGGCAATCGAAGTATTGATTTGGATGGAGAAACAGTCCGAACAACCTACAATGAAGCGATCAAAAGCTATTTGACTAATTTGAAGAAGGCTTTTCATTTGCCACAGGTTCATTATTATCAAGTGAAAATGTCAGAATCTATCGCTGAAGTTATCACGAGATTTTTAGCTGACCGTCAACTCTGATGTCTTTCCTGAATTCCATAGCGCTTTGGGGATTGTTGGCGATCAGCATTCCGATTTTGATCCATCTTTGGAATGGGAAGCGAGGCAAAACCATTGCTTGGGCAGCGATGGATTTCTTAACTGATGCCGAAAATCGGGTTTCAAAAGGAATTAAACTGGAAAATTGGCTGGTGCTATTGCTCCGGATTTTACTGATTTGTCTCTTGGTATTTTTGTTAGCTCAGCTTTTTTGGTTGGGAAATTCAGGAACCAAAGAAAAGAAAATTGCCCATGTGCTGTATGGAGAAAAAGCGCTTTGGGAGGAATTTAGATTTGAGATTCAGCAGGCAATCGAAAGGGGAGAGTTGGTGATATTAGCGGATAATTCCACAAAAGAAATTACCTCGATGGAGGAGCTTTTCAGTTTAGAAAATGTTTCTAACTCCAATTTGCAAGGCACTTTGGATCAATTGCCTGAGGACTTGGATTCGCTGATTTTGTATTTACCTAATTCAAACTTGGCTCTGAATTCAGATTTTTATTCGAGTCCAGTTTTACCGTCTTTCCAGATTGGAGAAGCTTCGGACGGAAAACTCAAAACTCAAAAGATCAAAACAAAAGTGAATCGAATCTTTGCATTAAACGAGGCTGGGATTTTAGACTCGGTAAATGTTGTCGAAGGAGAAAATGTGACCTTTGATTTTTCTACTAAGCCAATTTCTGTGTTGATTCAAAATCCAAATGGGGAAAGCCAGTTTATTGAAGCTGCTTTATCGTCCATTACGGAGGTGTATGGGTTGGATTTTCAGCTAACAGAGAATTTGGATTCAGCCAATTTGGTCTTTTCAAACAAAGCAATAGGGAAACTTGATCCGGAAAAGCTTTACTTTTTCTCGAATTTTATTAACTATCCCGAATCTGATAATCAAGTCATTTTCGTCAATTCTCTGGATTTTGATGAATCCGAATTGATCCGAAATGGGCAATTACCGGAATTGATTTTGGAGAAGTTCTTGAGGCATATCGGTGTAAATCGAAAATCTACGCCACTTAATTCAAACCGGATTGCTGATCGATTTTTGTTGAAACCTAAAAATTCAAGTCCTCAAAAATTCAATCTCAACGAATGGTTGATGGCTTTGCTTTTAGGTACGCTATTGATCGAACGTTACTTAGCTTTCAAACAAAGGATTTGAAATCGCTGCAATCACATATCGCCCGAATAGAGAAGCAGATCATAGGTATGATCATTCTTAAGTCCATTTTGGTAGGCACTAGTCTAGCTGCAATAATGGTAGTTTTTGGTGCTTCGATTTCCCTTGCTTGTTTGGTTGGTATCGGTTGTTCTAATTTGAGTTTCTATTTATTGGGCGGTTTTTCCAAACATCGAAAAGCTGCCATCATTCATTTACATCAGCATACCAAAGGCCTAGAGTTCAGTTTAGAATTGTTGGAAAAATCTAATTTGAATATCGCTGAGCAATTGCAAATTGAGCGGATCGAAGCTCAAGTGAATGCTGATCCGGTTGGATTGAGTTTTCGAAAAATCGCACCTTTCTTTTTGTTATTACTGCTTCCTTTGCTTGTTTTTGGAGTCTCGAAAATTATCCCTGAAAAGTCCGCCGCGGATTCAATCCTCGAACGGAAAAATCAGATTTCCCTTCCTGATTCAATCCTGGAAGTTGCAGTTTCTTTGAATGAGATTTCACTGAAAATCACTCCGCCTGCCTACACTGGAATACCACAAAACACGCAAAATTCCCTTCAGATTTCTGCTTTGAAAGGTTCTCGAATTGATTGGTTACTTCAGTTTTCTGATCTGGATTTACAGGTGTTCCTTATCAATTCCCTTCGGGATTCCTTAGCTTTTGATCAATCCGCTTCAGGATTTCAATTGTCTGATCAGGTAAATTCTTCTGGTATTTATGCCATTCAGGCATTTAAAGATAGTTTACTGGTTTATGAATCGGCATTTTTTCAATTGGAAGCTATTCCAGATTTGGCTCCGATAATCACTCCTTCTGAAAAAGAATTATACAGCTATCACTTTAACAAGGACGGCACGAGCAAGAAAGTAGAAGCGGAGTTACGTGATGATTTTTTGGTGGCCGAAGTGTATTTGGTAGCCACTTTAGCTCGGGGTTCGGGTGAGAATGTGAAATTCAGGGAAACTCGAATTCCCATTTCAAAGAAGAATTTCAAGACTGCAATGCTTGAGGTGAATTTGGATTTAAAGGCACTGGATTTCAAACCTGGAGATGAACTTTATTACTATTGGGCTGCTATTGACAACAAAAGGCCTGAGCCTAATTTCTCCAGATCGGATACCTATTTTCTAAATTATGTGGATAGCGCGGGCATGACTGAGGAGCAGCTGATGGGGATGGCGATTCATGTCATGCCGGATTATTTTCGCTCCCAACGGCAGATCATCATCGATACGGAGAAGTTGCTCGCTGCCAAAAAATCTATCACTGATCGAGCTTTCAATGTGACTTCCAATGAAATTGGTTACGATCAAAAGCTGCTCCGATTACGCTATGGGCAGTATTTGGGTGAAGAATTTGAGAATTCAGCTGGTGGTGGTGCTATGGAAGAAGGAGATCCATCGGATTTACTGGCAGGCTTTCGCCATGATCATGACCAAGAAGATGAGGGTGCAGGCTTGGCTAGACAAGCTCCCACTCCTGAAAAAGTAGAGGCGCACGAGGAACATTCGAATGCCGATGATGGTGGGTTGGGAGGGATTCTCGATTCCTATCTGCACAATCATGAGGATGAAGAAATGAATACCTACTATGAGGCTTCAACCAAGAATATGTTGAAGATGGCTTTGGAGCAAATGTGGCAATCAGAGCTTTATTTGAGGCTTTTTGAGCCTGAGAAAGCTTTGCCCTATCAAGAAAAAGCCTTAGAATATTTGAAAACGGTGCAGCAAAAATCCCGTGTGTATGTGAAGCGAACAGCTTACGATCCGCCTCCAATCAAGGAAGAAGAAAAGCGATTGTCTGGAAATTTAGAGAAGTTGGATGCTCAGATTCGGAAAGAGCAAGTAGCCAGGGAAAAGCTGATTGCACCACTGGCCGCAGCAGTTTTGGGCATGCTTCCGAAAGCCAGTTTGGATGCCTCCGATCGCCTGAAAGTACAGCGCTTAGGCCAATTATGGACTCAACGAATGCAATACTCAGGGATTTCGGATTGGTCTGTCTTGCTTCATCTTCAGGAACTGGAAAAGGGTGTTTTAAAGGAAGAAGGCAAATCAGCCCTTTTCGAAAAACTATATCCGCTGCTTGCTTCCAATGCTGATCTGGACGCTTCCTTTCAAGCAGAAAAAGAATTGCAAAAAGCCTTTTGGAGCAAACTCAAATGATGGTATTTGAACCGATAGTCTCGCCGATTTTTGCCTGGATTTTTAGTGTTGTGATCCTAGTCTTGATTGGAATTCTCCTTTTTCAGATTCAGAAAGGAGATTATTCACCGAGACGAAAAGTATTAAAGCAATTGCTGAATAGCGTATTGTTGTTGGGATTACTCCTTTTTATAGCAAATCCAGTTTGGGAAATCGAGCGAAATTCGAATCCTGTCTTGATCATTTCTGAAGACTTGGAAGAAGCAGATTTAGATCTCTGGAAAGACAGTTTAGGTATTCAAAAAGTGATTTTGATAAAAGATTTCAAACCAAATTCGGATTCTGTAATCCTACTTGGAAAAGATTTTTCGAAAGAGTTTCTTTATGACCTTCGAGCAAAATTTGTGAATTGGATTATCCCCAATTCAGTTCAAGAGTTAGCATTTTTAGACTTTAAAGGAATCCTTCGTCAAGGCGAAACTCAGCAAATTCAAGGAAGGCTGCCGCTTAAGCCTGGTGCGGTGCTTTCGATTTCCCAAGCTGGAAATGAATTGGAAACACAAGTTTTGGACCGGGATCAGGATGCTTTTCAGTTGAAATCAACGGCTTCCGTTTTGGGAAGAAATGAGTGGGAAATCAGATTGGATAAACAGCTTTTGGGGACGATTCGATTCTTTGTTCAGCCTGCTGAGCGATTGAGTTATCAGCTTCAGTTTGGTTTTCCAAACCCAGAGATTCGCACCTTGAGTAGGTATTTGATTGGAAAAGGAGCGCAGGTTCAGGAGGAAATTCAGCTTTCTAAAAATACTGAATTGCTTACTGAGAAACAGCCCTTGGATTCGGTAGATGTTTTTATCATTGACCCGAGTCAGCTTCAGGATTCTCAAATCATAAAGCAGCTAGCCCGAGGCGCCTCTTTCCTTTTAATAAATGTAAATGATCCTGAGCGGGAGTTGAAAGATTTAAATAAAGCATTTGGGACTGATTTTGGGGTTTCTGCAAAAGCCGGAGCAGAGTTTCAGGTTTTGGAGAATGGTTTGGAAGCTTTGCCTTTTGAATGGAATGCGAGGGCTAATCAGAGGTTGCTCATAGAGGATGCGGTTGCATTACAGCAGATCGGGAAATCTAAAATAGGAGTGAGTTTAGTGAAAGCTAGCTTCCCATTGACTCAATCAGGGGATTCTGTGGGCTATGATAAAATTTGGAATCAAATTTTGGGCGAGCTTCAACCTGAAAGTAAATCTAATTGGAAGGTGGAATCTCCGGTATTTAAAAATCAAATCTTCCCAATTGAATTCAATGGAGAAGATTCGCTTCCATTTTTGGAAATGGGATCAGCGCAATACGCTTGGAGCCAATCACTAATTAACCCAAATTCCAAGCAAATAGCCTGGCTTG
>JAFMBQ010000626.1 GCA_017858365.1 Algoriphagus sp.
AATTAAATAACCGTTGTTTTGAGGAGAAACATGATTAAACCATAATGAAACTGTGAAATTTGAACTCAAGAAATTAATAGACGTCATACCAAAATCGATGTATTGACAACTTGAAAAATCATAACTATTGGCCGCATTTCCAAATCTATCAGTCGTCAAGGTCGCACCACTAACAGTCCCATGATTCCCATTGCCACTTTCATCCTGGGCATTGCCATTAAAAGGCCACCATCCGACAAGTCCGTTGGTAGGAATATACGATGGAATAGTCTGTGCCATTGTTTTTATGGCCAGACTGAACATAATAAGGAAGAGCCAACTTATTTTTTTTGTAAATCTTAACCCCATTTATTTGATTACCTGTTATATGAAAATTTTAAATGTAGGAAGTGACCCAAATTTAACTGTTAAACACTTCCTACATCATTCGAATGATTTACTTTTCTTTGACCTCAAAACCTATTATTAAAGGCAGAGCCCAACTTTTTTCACTTTCCAGTAATTTCTTTTCAAAAGATAAACCTGCCGTCTTCTCCATCATTCGCCAGTCCATATTAGGCTCTAAAATTAGCTTTCCAAATAGACCGTTATGTCTTAGGACAAAAGAACCATAAGTTAATTCTATCCCCTTTAATATCCGGGAAATTTCAGGAATTTCATTTTTAGCATATAAAAAGACCATCCTTTCTAACCCTGCCCTAGAAATGATAACCTGGTAAACGGGTAATAAAGAATCTACCTTCAATTTACTTACCTCATCCATAAACAAGGTATCCAATAATTGAATGTTGTTTCCCGCATCTAAACGATAAACATAAACAAAACCAGTGTCAGGAAAATGCTGGACTTTAAATTGTAGCGTATCGCCAATTTCTATTGTTTTTGGAAAAATAAAATAGGGATATTGGTGTTTAAAATCATAACTAAGTTCCGTAGAAATTGCATTTTCTCCTTTTTTAACATTGCTATTTTGCTTAATAATTTTGACAAGCAGCGTATCTGGATTGATAAAATCTTCCAGATTACCTATCTTTTGGCCAAAAGCAGTTTGAAAAGAACCTATAAATAAGATTAAAAAAAATATATTTTTCATTAGATTAGATTATTCATTAACAGAAACATTGATAATAAGCGGAACAATAGACCCAGTTGAAGCTTCTCCACTAAACCCAATATAATCAGCACTGTAGTTGATGGAACTGGCAGGTACAAGACTCGTAGTGAAAATATTTTGTAAACGACCTAAGACGGTGCCATTTTGACTTTGAATAGCCTTTACAATAGTTTCAATGTCCTTTATTTGCTTAACAGAATATAAAAAAACAAGGTAATCAGCCCCTGACTGATCGGCTGTAATAGCTTTTCGTTCATTGCTTGGTATTTCAACATAGGCATTATCACTTGGAATAATGGGAATGTCTTTTACCGTCGCGCCATCCACCAGATCGGTAGCAGGGAAAAGAAGTTCTGTTGTTTTGTCGGGTTTGATGGAGAAAATATAGAGATAATTGTCAATTTTAAGATTTCTGGCAAATATTTTAAAGAAATCATTTTTGTTAATAGTACCACCTGCAATTTTATATTCATCTGCAACTTTTAATGCCTTAATTTTCTCATATTCAAACTTATCTGTGTTACTATCATAGCCCTTTAGTTTATTAATTTCAAAAGTACCTTTGAAAGTAAAGCTATTATTTGGATTTGGTTTTTCGACGAGTGAAAACTGGTAGCCGTATTTACAATATTTAGTAAAATCGGCAAAAGAGATGGTAAAAAATCCACCTTTACCCCAATCCGTTCCCCAGGAATTCATTACTTCAAATCTTTTAGTCAATTGGTCAAAACCAATAACACACATTGCATGGCCACCCATGATTGCTTCACCTGCAACAGGAGACCAAATACCAGTTGAAGGAACTTTATCGAAGGATGCTGTTACATTCATGCCAATAACCACCGGTTTTTTTGCCAATAAGCTATTAATAGTGGCGCTCACCTTTTTTTCTTCATTTGCAGAAAGGTCAAACAAGGTAAAATAGTCTTTTATTCTGGTATCCTTTGCTTTAATATTTTCTAGATTCCCTGGAATAATTTCACAAGTTGCGGGATTAAAATCTTTCATTTCGCAGGCACCTTTATCTTTAATCAGCGCCAGCGCTTCGTCGATAATGGCCCCACCAGGATTACAACCCATTATTTTAATCTGATTATAAACATATAGCGCTGACTTAGCTTTATCGGTAATGACGGTTGTCGTGGTTTGGTTTTCTCTGATAGCCTGCGCGATAGTTAGTGCTGCATAAGAAGTAGCCCAACCTACACAAGACCCCATATTTCCTTGATTACCAGGTGTTGGGCAATGTTTTTTCAACGAGAAAACAGGAATATCATTGGCAGTAAACTTAAGCGACGGCGATAATCTGGCGGAATTTTGATAAAGTTTATCATCGAAAACTAGACCTGTTACCCTTTGGGCATAAATAGAGGAGGTTAAAAAGAGAACTAACGAAATAATTCCAAATCTCAAGGTTGACATTAATTTTTAGATTTAAGTTTGTAAAATGAGCCGTAGCCCTATGTGCTTTCGAGCGGGATAACTTATTGCCTTATCTATATATTGTTAATAAAACACTAATTAACAAATATTTATGATATCAGGCTATTCTTTAACACATCTGACTGAAAAGCCAAATTTGTAAGAAAATTCTCCCCTATAAACCA
>JAFMBQ010000627.1 GCA_017858365.1 Algoriphagus sp.
CTCAAAACCAAAGGATAAAACTTGAAGTTCGCCTGTTTCAATCTTGCGGAAGCGAAGAAGAATAGACCTGCCAAAACACACCAAAACCCTCCCACCGCAGTGTATTTGATTAAATTCAACAGGCCATAATCCTCACGCTGAAAGAGAAAACCATATTCACCTGTCAATCGGCTTGTTCCATTTTCTCCGAATAGGAAATAAAACAAGCCTTCAAAAAAAAGCAATGGCAGGCATAAAAGCAGAAATCCAGCGAAGTTGAAATCTTTTTTCCAAATCAAATAAATCAGGGTAGTCAGTCCAAGCAAAAAGGCGACGCTGATCTTAGCATAAAAAAGAATCATGAATACCAGTCCAAGAAAAAGCCAATCCAATAAGCTTTGTTTCTGCTTCGAACTAATCCCCAGCCAGAAACAGACTGTGACTACTGAAATAGAGTTGTAAGATAAGCTAGATGGCAAAAACCCAT
This sequence comes from Algoriphagus sp., assembly GCA_017858365.1. Classification (GTDB taxonomy): domain Bacteria; phylum Bacteroidota; class Bacteroidia; order Cytophagales; family Cyclobacteriaceae; genus Algoriphagus. The sequence goes on from JAFMBQ010000627.1 coordinate 467, forward strand.
AGCCCGCAAACAATCCTACCAATGCCATCAAAAAGATAGTCAAGGATGTTTTTGCATCATCAAAGAGGTTTTTCCAGAATACAGCCAAGGCAAATGCCCCGGCGAAATAACTCATTAATCGAAGAATCCTCAATCCTACTATTCCGAATTCAAGTCCCGAAATCAGATGGAAGAGTTTAAAAAAAAGATCATAATTAAATACTCCACCCAAATTTTGCTGATTGGGCTCAACGAGTAAAACATAAAGCCCTTCATCGGAAAAATCAAAGCCTCGAGGAATACCGAAAACAATTGCACCAACTGATAGGATTAGAAGTACCCGAAGCATCATGGAAAGTAGCCAATTTTAGCCTTTTGCTCAAAAAAAACCATTATTAAGCAACCCGGAATTTTTGGAAGATCTCGGTAATCGTGGAAGAATGTGGACAAGTATAGGAGCAAATGAATATAAATAGGTAGCATCCCATTAAGTGTGTAAGTGTAGGAAAGTTATTCTGGAATTTTTCGGACCCTTCAAAGGCCTGGAAAAATTACGGAAATAACTTTTCGGGGTAACTTTACACATTTAAAGCTATGAAAAAAGAAGATGTCTTAAGCGAGGAATTCCTCAAGCAGTTTAAAACAGGAGAAGAGTTGTACTCTTTTCTTGCCCAGATTCAGAAGCGTGGGGTCGAACAGATCCTGGAAGGTGAACTGGATTCCCATCTGGGATACGATAAGCACCAGCCTTCTGATGGCAGCAATGCACGCAACGGCCACAGTAAGAAAAAAATCAAAAATCAGTTTGGTGTGGCCGAGATCCAGGTTCCCCGTGACAGAGATTCATCCTTTGCCCCCGAATTGGTTCCGAAGCGAAAAAACATGGCTCAGGGAGTAGAAAACATCATCATCTCCCTGTACGCCAAGGGCATGAGTGTCAGCGATATTGAAGAGCAGATTAGAGAACTCTATAACATCGAGCTTTCCACTTCTGCCATATCCCGGATTACAGAACGTGTTTCACAGGATATTACCCTGTGGCAAAACAGACCGCTCGAATCTGTCTATTGCATCGTTTGGATGGATGGGATTGTATTCAAAGTCAGAGAGAACTCCAGAGTGATCGACAAAACCATTTACATAGCCATAGGACTACGCACGGATGGCAAGAAGGAAGTTTTGGGACTTTGACTTTGGTTGGGAAAGAACGAATCGGCTGCCTTCTGGCTGAGTGTATTGACCGATTTGCGATCCAGAGGCGTCCAGGATATCCTGATCACTGCCACTGATAATCTGAAAGGTTTTACAGATGCCATCAGATCAGTTTTTCCCGAATCCACTAAGCAAATCTGCATCGTCCATCAAATCCGCAATGCCTGTCGCTATGTGGTATGGAAAGACCGAAAAGCCTTCACTGCTGACATGAAAGAGATCTATACGGCTCCAAACCGAGAGGCAGCAGCCCTTGCATTGGATCAGTTAGAGGCCGTATGGAGTCAGAAATACGGCTATGCCATCAAAAGCTGGAGGGATAACTGGGAGGAACTGACTGCATTTCTGGCATTCCCCATGGAAATCAGAAAGATCATCTACACCACCAATATCATCGAAAACCTGAATGGGAAAATCAGAAAATACACCAAGAATAAACTTTCCTATCCAACCGATGATGCAGTGATGAAGTCCGTATTTCTGGCAGTCAACGAATCCACCAAAAAATGGACAATGCCAATCCGGGACTGGGGAACCATCCTAAACCAATTTATGATTATGTTTGAAAACCGTCTAAAATTCTAACCAACCCTAAAATTCATTTACACACTTTTCGGGACAGTGTCCAAAAAAACCGAAGCCTCAGCTTCGGTTTTTTTTATTTTCCAGATAGAACATTGCATCGATCATAAATTGGATCCAGATCAATAAAGATATCTTCTTTGGCTGTAATAAACCATTTGCTAAGCAGCTCATCTTCTTTTCTACGAAGTGTTGCCGCTTTTAACTTTTCATAGTCATCTTCTAGATTAGCTCGATGTGCAGGATATTTAGCTTTGTAGTAAAGGATTCGTAGTTTGGTGCCTTCTCTAGGGTCTTCATATTGAATAGGCCTAGTGATAGCTCCAACTTTCATGCTGTCAAGTGTGAAATATAAAACAGGATCTTCTAGCGTTCTAAGGGTCAAACGATTTGAATTATTAGCAGGGTCTGTAAAGAAACCGCCATTGTCTGAGGTTGCTCTATCGTCAGAGTATTCCTTTGCTGCATTAGCAAATTCAAC
>JAFMBQ010000082.1 GCA_017858365.1 Algoriphagus sp.
GATTGTTGATCGAATTTTATTTTTGAGCTTAATTTTTATCATTGTAATTGCGTCACCCTCTCTGGCGCAGGATAAATTCCAGAAATCGGTTAGCCTTTCCTTCGAATCCGGACCATTAATCAGTAATGGTAAACCCTGGGCGGATGAAGTCAAGAATAGTGTTGAATATCGTGGAATCGATGCCAAGTTCAGTTGGAGAAAAATCGCCAATACTCACATGAACCATCTCTATCGATATCCTACATTTGGAGTAGGATTCACTTCTTTGCTAGGGGATTTCCCGGAAATTGGAAGGCCACAGGCTTTTTATGGATTTTTTGAAATGCCTTTTTCTTATAAAAAACCAAACCAAAAACTTTCCTTTGGCTATTTCTCGCAGATAGGACTTGGGTTTAACCTGACCCCTTATGATTCCATTAATAATCCAAACAATCAATACATCGGGTCAACCTTGAATGCTTATATCCATTTTGGATTCAGGGGGGAATACCAGCTTTCTGATCGTGTATTAATTATTTCTGATCTAGGTATGAAACACTATTCCAACGGTGCGATCAAAAAACCAAATGCAGGAATTAATCTAGTCCCATTCTCGCTGGGAGTAAAAAGTTATTTAGGGAAAGTCAATCCAACTCCGGCTACGCGGCCAGTTTATCCTGACCTCGACAAACGATGGTTTCTCAATATTGCGCTTTATACGGGCTTCAAAAATTATGAAATTGGAGATCGTAATTATTTTAGAGGAGGACTTGGAGTCAATTACCTCTGGGAGGCTAATTATAAGTTTCGATTGGGTTTAGGGCTTGACCTTTTCTATGCACCTGGTATGAGCGAAAGAAATAATGGACAAAAGTTTACCTTTCGTGATCAGACCTCCCTTGCAGTCGTAGGTTCCTGGGAATGGAAATTAACAGAAAAGTTATTTATGCCAGTAGGTTTTGGAGTATACCTTTACCGAAATGAGTTGAATCAAGAGATGAGCATTTACTATGAGCGAATTGGGTTTCGGTATCGAATGACCGAAGCACTTTCTGCGGGATTGCAAATCAAAGCACACAAAGCCAAAGCGGATTTCTTCGAATTTACCTTAGGTTACACAATTCTTGGAAGGGTAAGGTATCAAACCAGTAAATAGATTTGATGACTCCACTGATCAAAATTTATTTTTTTTTAACTCATGCTTATTCTAGCTTGCTGATTAGATTAAGCCCTTTTATGATAAAATTTAGTAGTATAAGCTGGTTGATGAGTATAGGATTGACTTTGATCAGCTTTGGTGGATTTTCCCAGTCAAAGAATTCATCAGAGATTTATCATCAGCTCCTTCAGCTCAAAGAGACTAAAAGAATCTTATATGTGGCTGCTCATCCCGATGATGAAAATACCCGATTGATCGCCTATATGGTCAATGGCCTACACAGTGAAGTGGCTTATTTGAGCCTTACCCGAGGAGATGGAGGACAGAATCTTATTGGAAAAGAACTGGGAATTGGTCTAGGTCAGATTCGTACGCAAGAGTTATTGAAAGCGAGAGAAACGGATGGAGGAAGACAGTTTTTTACCCGTGCCATGGACTTTGGGTATTCCAAAGACCCCACAGAAACCCTTCAAAACTGGGATAAGGAAAAAGTATTGAGTGACGTAGTTTGGGTGATTCGGAAATTTCAACCTGATATCATCATCACTCGATTTAACACAATTCCAGGAGTCACGCATGGTCATCATACTACTTCAGCGATATTGGCGGAGGAAGCTTTTGACTTATCAGGAGATCCAAAAGCCTTTCCAGAGCAACTAAGCAGCGTAAAGCCTTGGCAAGCCAAACGGATTTTTTGGAATGCGTATAATTTCGGGGGAGAATTCAAGGAGGATTCAACAGAAATTTATGATGTGTTTCCAACAGGTGAATTTAATTCGCTGTTGGGAGAATCTTATAGCCAAATAGCTGCAGATAGCAGGACTATGCATAAATCTCAGGGTTTTGGAGCTACTGCTGGAATTGGGAATGCGGTAGATCATATTCAATTTCTGAAAGGTGAACCCTTTACTAATTCAGCTTTTGAAGGAGTAAAAGATAGATGGGACTCCTTTCCAAATGGAAAAGCTATTTCAGCAGCTATCGAAAAGCTAATAGGGAGCTTTAATTTCAAAGATCCTAGCACCAATGCAGCAGCATTGCTTGCCATCCGCAATAAAATGAATTCAATTTCGAATGCTCCAAGTTGGTTGGTAGAAAAGAAATTAAAGCTAGATCAGCTGATCATTTCTGTGCTAGGCCTAGACTTTGAGTTGGTTACCAGGCAGGAATTGGGCTATGCGGGGCAAGATATCGCTGCTCAATTGGTATTCAATAATCCGACAGCACTTTCAGTTACAGGAGTTTCTTTGATAGTAGATCAAAAAGAATTCAGAAAAGAAAATGATTTCATTAAAGGCAATGAGCCTTTTATATTACCGGTGAACTTTACAATTCCTGAGGATGCTAAGCCTTCACAACCTTATTGGCTGGAGAAGCCCATCGATGGAGCGTTGTATAACGTTTCCAATCAAGATGATATTGGAAAGCCATTTAATGATGTGAAACTTGGAGGGACATTAGTCTTTAAAATCATCGATGAAAATTTCAGCATTGAAATCCCTTTGATGTACAAATTCAACGATCAAGTTGATGGAGAAGTCAAACAACCATTTACCATTGTGCCGGAAGTTGATCTTACGGTTTCAAATGATGTGGTGTTTTTGATTCCTGAGGTAAGTTCCAAACTCAAAGTGACTGTTCACTTCAAAAATCAGCTACTTGATGGGGGGTTGGACTTCAAAGGTCTTCCTGCTGATCAGTACAAAATCCTGACAATTACCGATAACACCTTTCTCAAAGAGCGTGTATATGAGGTGGAATTCTTGAATAAAGGCCAAGGGCTCAAAGATATTACCGCACGTTATACTACCAGCCGGGGAAAAGTATTTGACTTGATTACTTATCGAATTCTATACAAGCATATTCCGAATCTGACTTATTTCCAGCCCGCTGCGATTCGATTGATCCAAGAGAACTGGAAAGTCTCCAAAGCTAAGATTGGATATATTCCAGGTGCAGGAGATGATGTTCCGGCCACACTGACTGCATTGGGATATCAAGTTGAATTTATTGGTGCAAATGATTACAGCGTAGAAAAATTGAGCCAATACAAAGCCATAATAGTTGGGATTCGAGCATATAATACGAATGAAGCCTTGGCGTCCAATCAACAAATCTTGATGGGCTATGTCAGATCAGGTGGAAAAGTGATTGTACAATACAATACTAGTTCACCATTGCTGACCAATCAATTGGGGCCATATCCTTTTGTGCTTAGTCGAAATCGTGTCGCCGTTCAAAATTCACCTGTTCAAGTGGATTGGAATCATCCGCTAGTCAGGAGCCCAAATCAGCTGGATGAATTAGATTTTGATAATTGGGTTCAAGAGCGAGGCTTATATTTCGTAGGGCAAATGGACGAACGGTATGAGACTCCATTTCAAATGAATGATCCAGGCGAGGACTCGAGTAATGGGTCATTGATCTACACTAAGTTTGGGGAAGGGAAATATATTTATACCGGGATTTCCTTTTTCAGGCATCTTCCTGCCGGAGTCCCTGGGGCAACTAAATTGTTTATCAATCTTATCGAAGAATAAGGATGGAAGAGAAAAATATTCGTTGGAGTTATTTATACATTGGGTTAATGGTGGCCCTTGTTGTTCTGATTGGTCTTTTCGCCCTGCTTAATTATGCCTACGCATGAGTAATCTGGATTGGATTGTACTTTTTGGTACCCTCATTACAATTGCAGCTTATGGAGTTTACAAAACCTATGGGCCAAAGGATTTAGATTCGTATCTCCGAGGTAAAAATTCCATGAATTGGTGGACGATTGGACTTTCCATCATGGCTACTCAAGCCTCCGCCATCACTTTTTTGAGTACACCTGGCCAAGCCTATGAAGATGGCATGCGCTTTATCCAGTTTTATTTCGGATTGCCTTTGGCGATGATTATTATTTCGGTAGCCTTTATTCCGATTTATTATAAGCTAAAAGTCTATACTGCTTATGAGTACCTTGAAAATCGCTTTGATTTAAAGACTAGAACGTTAGCGGCTCTATTGTTTATCATTCAGCGTGGTTTAGCAGCTGGAATTACTATTTATGCGCCTGCGATTATTCTTTCAACTTTATTGGGTTGGAATTTGACACTCACTAATGTCGTCATCGGCGCTGTGGTAATTATATATACCGTTTCAGGTGGTACGGAAGCTGTTTCGATTACCCAAAAGCAGCAGATGGCAGTGATGATGGGAGGGATGGTCTTAGCGGGGATAATCGTAATTCAAATGCTGCCAATCTCTTTCCAGGAAGCACTTCACGTAGCTGGGAAAATGGATAAACTCAATATGGTGAACTTTGAGTTTGACCTCGCGGATCGTTATAACGTCTGGTCAGGAATGACTGCTGCCGTCTTTTTATTTCTATCCTATTTTGGAACAGATCAAAGTCAAGTCCAGCGTTATTTGTCCGGACAAACGCTAGCCCAGAGTCGAATGGGATTGATTATGAATGGTTTTCTGAAAATTCCTATGCAGTTTGTCATCTTGTTCATAGGGGTGATGGTCTTTGTGTTTTACCAGTTTTTTCTTCCGCCGGTGGTTTTCAATACCGTACAGACCGATAATTTACGCCAAAGTGAGTATGCAGGAGAATTTGAAGCACTGGAAAAGGAATACAGTGACAATTTCGATAAAAGTAAGGCCTCCTACACCGAGTTATTAGCTGCGATTGATCAAGAAGATACTCAAAAAGAAGCTACCGTTCAGCAGCAAATTAAGTCACTCAAGGCGGAGCAAAATGTAATCCGTGATGAAGTCAAATCATTGATAGTCGCCAATGATCCAGATGCAGAGACTCGTGATACAGATTATGTTTTTATGCGGTTTGTGATGGACAATCTTCCCGAGGGAATCATCGGATTGCTATTTGCAGTGATTTTCTCAGCAGCAATGTCCTCCACAGCATCTGAACTCAACGCTTTAGGCTCGACCAGTACAGTTGATTTGTATAAGCGATCTATAAAAAAAGACGGTGATGATCATCATTATCTGGTTTCATCAAAAGTGTTTACAGCATTCTGGGGGCTTGGGGCAATCCTTTTTGCCACGTATGCTTCTTTGTTTGAGAATTTGATTCAAGCGGTTAATCTCCTTGGTTCCTTGTTTTATGGAACCATTCTTGGGATTTTCATGGTAGGCTTTTTCATGAAGTGGGTCAAAGGGAAAGCAGTATTTATAGCTGCTTTGATGTCAGAAGCTTTAATACTCTTCGTGCATTTCCGAAATGGTATCGGTGCCTTTGGCTTCGTCTGGGATATCGGGTTTCTTTGGTATAATGCGCTAGGTTGTTTGGCGTTGATGCTTTTTGCTGCGATGATTCAGTTGACAATCAAGAAATAAAAAAATCCCCCTTAAAAAATCAATTTTTCAAGGGGGATTTCACTTTTAGATAAGATGATTCTTATTTCAGCGATTTGATCAATCGTTCATTTAAAGCAATATAATCCGGATTCCCTGCTTCTTTGGCCAGTGTCATCGACTCTTTTGCAGAAGCAATTGCTTCAGATTTCATTCCAAGAGTGGCTTCGATTTTAGCTTTAAGATGCACCGTCCAGTATTTTTTATCACTTCCCACAGATTTGCTGATCCAAGCATAAGCCTGATTCATGTCTTTCTTATTGGTGTAGTAATAATTTGCGGCAGCGTAAAGCAATCCTGAATTTTCTGTTTCAGTATTAATGACTAGCTCTTGAATTTGTGCCATCACGATTTCATCCACCTCTGTTTCGATTCGGAAATCCACCCGCGTAGTTTCCCATTTGATTGATAAATTGGCTCCGGTATCTGTCATGTCGGCAAATGTGATTTCCATAGTTTCGTAGTTTCTGCTCAACTTATTTGGAGTCACATTGAAGCGAAGTAGATCATCTGATTCATTGTAACCGATTGCTCCCCATAGCGTGGTGTTTTTGGAAAGGATCATGGTCCATTCTGATTTGTTTGGAATCGCGTAAAGTGCATATTGTCCAGCAGGCACATTCTTGCCACTGATGATGACATCAGTTGAGAAAGTCAAAAGAGTTGCGCCGTTGGCTCCAGTGCGCCATACTTCCCCAAAAGGTACTAATTCACCAAATATTTTCCTGCCTTTTGTGCTTGGTCTGCTATAATCGACAGTGACATTGGATAGTCCGACTTGCTGCGCGATTTTTGCAGAAGGGGAGGCTTGAGGCATTTGGATTTGCTGCGCAAAGGAGGTAGAAATACTTCCTATTAAGAACAAAACGATAAGGATTGATTTGAAATTCATGATGAAATTTAATTGGAGTTAAATAAATTGATTGGTAAACGAAGATTGTTTCATAATCGCCTGCAATTTGGGAATTTTTGATGCATTTTTACATTAGCCGAATGGCATTTTTGATCCAACCCGAAAAGATTCCTGAAATCATCGGAACGCTTTTCACTTAGAATGGATTTTTGATTTTAATATGAGTTTAGCAATAATTAGCCCTGGAAAGAATCCCAACGCTTGGATCAATGTGATTCGAACGCTTGATCCAACCTTAAAAATTCAGGTTTACCCTGATATTTCAAACCCTGAGGAAGTGGAGATCGCTTTTCTATGGCAACATCCTGAAGGCCTATTGGCTAAATTCCCGAATCTGAAGCTCATCAGCTCCATGGGAGCTGGCGTAGATCATATTCTTCGTGATCAATCGATTGATTCCAAGATTCCTATTGTGAGAATCGTCGATGAGAAATTGACTTGGTCCATGACTAACTATGTGGTGATGGGTGTATTGAATTATCACCGACAGCTTCCGCGTTATCAAAAAGATAAGCTGCGTAAAGTTTGGGATATGAGTACTCCTGAGCTGGAAGTCACTGTAGGAGTGATGGGAGTAGGAGCCTTGGGCTATGATGTGATGGAGAAGTTGGCCATGATGGATTTTTCAGTTGTGGGATTTGGATTTTCAGAGAAGAAGGACTTTAAGTATCCATATTATTCAAAAAGTGAATTGCCCGAATTCCTGAAATCAGTGAATGTGGTCATTTGTCTTTTGCCACTAACCGCTGCTACTGAGAATGTTTTGAATGAGGCGTTCTTTTCAAAATGTACACCAGGCACTTATTTGATCAACGTGGCAAGAGGAAAGCATTTGGTGGAAGAAGATCTGATTCAAGCCTTGGATCAAGGACAGCTGTCTGGTGCGATGTTGGATGTATACAGAACAGAGCCTTTACCGGAAACTCATCCATTCTGGGATGACCCAAGGATTACTATGACCCCACACATCGCTAGCGTGACCAACCCGAAAGCGGCTGCTCCTCAATTGATGGAGAATATAAAACGTATAAAGGAAAACAGAGAGGTGCTAAACCTCGTAGATCGAATCAAAGGTTACTAACATGAAATGAAAACTCCATTCACCATATTATGCCCCACAGATTTTTCAGAATGTTCACTCAATGCAATTGAGTATGCGGCAAAATTGGGTGAAAAATACCAAGCTGATTTAATCTTATTTCATGTATTGAATCAAGCAGATTACATGAAGCTTTCTCCATTGGATACCTCTGGGACGAATCAAATTAACTTCATTACTGAAAAACTAAATAATCTCAAGGAAGCAGTTTCTCAAGAAAGCATTCCGAAAGGCTTAAAATCTTGTGAGGTTGCTTATAGAAAAGGTAAAATTGTTCAAGATACACTTGACTATTCAATTTTGATGAAGGCAGATCTGATTGTGGTAGGAACCGAAGGGATCAACGATCTCAGAGAAAATATCATTGGATCTAGAGCCAGCAGGATTGTGGAGGCCGCAGATATGGACGTTTTAGTAGTGCCTAGACGCGTGTTCTTCAAAGCCCCAAAGAAACTGGTGTATGCCTCAGATTACTTGGAGGAAGATAAATTGGCGATTCAGAAAATCGTTGAAATTGCTCGATTCTATAATTCTGAGGTAGATTTGGTACACATCAGTTCAAGTCAAAAAGCAATAGATAAATCACTTCATATGACGATGGTGGAAGAGATTGAGCCATTCATTTCGTATGACAAGGTGAATTTTGTACTCAAATCCTTTCGGGATGATTTAGCCCTCGGATTAGAAAACTACCTGAATGTATCCAAAGCAGACGTCCTCTTTACACTCAGTAAAAAGCGAAGTTTCTTTGAGCAGATTTTTACCAATAGCCTTTCAAAAAAAATGGCTTATTTTATCAATAAGCCACTTTGGGTGATCAAATCGTTTTAAGCTTAATATCCTCTTCATGATTCGTCATACCGTTGTTTTTAAATTGAAATATCCGAAAGAATCGTCAGAAGAAATCGAATTTTTTGAAGCAACGTCTCGCTTGTCCTCTATACCTGGAGTTATTAATTTTGAGTCGTTGCGTCAAATAAGTAAGAAAAATGACTTTGATTATTGTTTGTCCATGGAGTTTGAAACATCGAAAGCGTATGAGGAATACAATCAAAATGATGATCACGTTAGATTTGTCCAAACCTACTGGGCTAGCTATATCGAATCCTTTCTTGAATTAGACTACGAGCTAATCTAGGTGTTGGTTAATTTGGTTTTGTATGGTTTTCCCCAAACCATTTCAATCTTTTTTACCTCCTGCTATCCTCTTCAAATATCCCGAAAACTCACGGCGTGTTTTTGAGTCAGTAAAAAGGGATTTGAAGATTCCCCAAAAATGGCCTAGGCTCATATCCCGATTTATGCGGTATTCCTCTTTGCTAGCCTTCCCTGTTAGGGACTCTTTTTTGTCTAAAGGCTTCTGCTCAGGAGCTTTATAGCCTACTAGATCATCGGCTTTCTCAAAACTCTTTTTTGACCTTGCTTGATATCCGATTTTCTCCTCGACTAGCCCTTTATTATTATAGGCTACCGCATCTTCAGGATCTAATTCTATGGTTTTTTCATAATCTTCTATAGCACCAGCCAGATCTCCAACCCGATCTTTGAAGTAGGCTCTGCTGCTGTAGCGATACGGATTTCCCGGATCTAGATTTACAGCACGGTCAAATTCTGAAAGGGCTTCCTCATTCCGTTTTAAGAGGTGAAGAACTACAGCACGGTCACTCATGAAATCAGTATTGTAAGGTTCTAATTCCACGATCAAATCAAAATCGATAATCGCCTCAGTAGTTCGGCCAAGTCTTGAAAGTACTCGTCCACGATTCAAATGAAACTCTGGCTGATTGGGATTTTCAGAAATCAGATTGTTGAAAATCACTAAAGATTCTTCAAACTTCCCTTCCTTAAATTTTGCTACTGCTATTTCGAAATTCATGTCGTTCTTTTTAATATAGACAAAATTAACATTGAATAGTTTATGGAAATAACTTTTACTCCTTTTTGCAGGTGAGAGAGAGTGATTGTTATCTTTAAGATCTAAGAAAAGAAAAACTATGCCCCAATCACCCCAAGCTGTTCTTAAAGATCTGAAAGAGAAAAAGTTTGCTCCAATTTATTTTTTAGCCGGAGAAGAACCATTCTTTATCGATCTGATCTCTGATTACATCGAAAAGAATGCGATTGCGGAGCAGGAGAAAAGTTTCAATCAAATTGTGCTCTATGGAAAAGACGTCACAGTAGGAGCAGTTTTGAATAATGCTAGGAAATTTCCTATGATGGCGGAGCGCCAAGTGGTCATCGTCAAGGAAGCACAAAGTATTGTAGATCTTGGAAAAGAGGAGGCACAACAACTACTGATCAGCTATTTAGTCAATCCACTTCCGAGTACTATTTTAGTTTTAGCATATAAGTACAAGAAATTAGATGGGCGCTCAGCCTTGAGTAAAGAGATTGACAAACGCACCATCCATGTCAAATCAGATAAAGTCGCTGATTACAAATTGACGCAGTGGATCGAGGAGTACTTTAGGGACCTAGGCCATAGTATTGACTCTAGAGCGGCGCAATTGCTCAGTGACTCGATAGGAAATAATCTTGAGGTAATGACTAATGAGGTGGGTAAAATGCTGATCAATTTCAAGGAATCCACAAAGTTCAGCTCCGAGGATATTTCCAAATACATCGGTATCAATAAGGATTACAATAATTTTGAGTTCCTCAAAGCAATTGGATTCAAGGACGTCATCAAGGCAAATAAGATTATCGCCTATTTTGTCCAAAACCCAAAGGCACATCCAGTCATTCCGCTTTTTTCACTGATGTATAACTACTTTTCTAAAATCACTATCATACATCAATCTCGTAAAAAAGGTATAAGTGATGCACAGTTGGCGGGCATAATTGGAGTGCCTCCATTTTTTGTTAAAGAATACGTGACAGCCGCTCGCAACTACAATTTGGGCAAGGTAATTGATATATTCCGATACCTAAAAGAAGCAGATCTTCGTTACAAAGGAGTGGATTCTGGCAGTATGACACATGCCGAAAATCTACGAGAGCTTGTCTACAAGATCTTGCATTGATTAGCTAAGCCTAACTAGTTGACCCGCTTTTGAAATAAAATTGAGTGGATGATTTTATAATCCATGATTTTGTTGAAGAAGCTATTTTAAGACAATAAGCTATGAGATATTACCTTATGCTCTTTTTGGGCATTGGATTTAGTTTGGATGCCATCGCACAATCCTCACTCTATCAAAGCAGCAAACAACACACTCTCGATCACAATCTTGAACTTTTTGATAAACAGCTTTTCTCGGCTAGTTTATATGATAACACAAGACTGCTGGATCAGCCAATCAGTTCCGAACCATACAAATCTGCCGAACTTCATCGCGCCATGGCAGCCCTTCAACTGGAAAGTCCAGATGGGCCAGGTTTGATGAAAAGTTATATTCTTGTAAATGGTAATCATCCTTCGGTGGTGACCGCAGGATTGTATCTAGGGGATCATTTTTTTTATAAAAAAAATTACCCTGAAGCACTTGAAGGCTATTCGCTGGTAGATCCTGCAAAATTATCTGATGCTAACAAGGCGGATATCCTCTTCAAGCAGGGATATTCTCATTTTCAATTAAAAAATTACAGCCAAGCAGCCCCACTTTTTGACCAAGCCAAAACCTTGAGTCAACCAATCAGTGTTGACGCTTATTACTATAGTGGATTTATTGCATTAGAAAATGGCAACACTCAAAAAGCAATCAGCGATTTGCAAATGGCCGCTAAAGACAGGTACTATGCGAATAAAGTTCCTTACCTGCTTGCAGCGCTGTATTATCAGCAGGGAAGCTATGAAGAGTTGATTCAATACGCCGAACCCATCTTGCTGACTGGACAAAATCTTGAAAAAAAGGAAGTCATCTATTTATACTTGGCGGAAGCCTATTATGCAAAGAAGGACTTCAAGAATGCTGCGAAAAACTACGATGCCTTTATCAATTCCCGAAAAGGGGAGTTGGCTCCAAATGAAATCTACAAGGCAGGAGTCGCTCAGTTTGAGATTGAAAATTACCAACGAGCGACCGACTATTTGAAAGTTTCCGCTGCTGCAAATAGTGAGTTGGGGCAAGCCTCAAGCTATTATTTGGGTCACGCGTATTTGAAAGTTGAGAATTTTCAATTCGCTTCCACAAGTTTCAGTGCTGCTTCGAAATCAGATTTCAACAAACAAATCCAAGAGGATGCGCTATTTAACTATGCGAAAGTAAACTTACAGAAAGGGAGTTTTCAGTTAGCGATTTCAGCTTTAGACGAATATTTGGAGAGCTATCCAGCAGGAAAAAATAAAGTTGAAGCGGAGAATTTACTTTCAGAGGCCTTGGTCAATACCAATGATTACCTCAGAGCGATTGAGCAATTGGATAAAATTTCTACGAAATCACCTCGAATCAGATCCGCTTACCAGCAAGTCGCATTTAATCAAGCAATGGTTTATTACCGCGATCAAAAGTATCCTGCAGCATTAAATTACCTCGATAAATCTCTTCAGTTCCCAGAGAATCCTACGATTGTATTGGACTCACATTTCTGGAAGGGAGAAATTCACTCGGCAGCGGGGAATCTACCAATGGCGATCAAGTCTTACGACACGGCGGTTGATTTAGGCAAAAAAACATCCAGTGCGTACTTGACCAAGAGTCTTTATGGATTGGGCTATGCCTATTTCAATTCTCAACAATACGGAAGGGCTGAGCAAGAATTCAAGACCTATTCGGACCGACTCCGGACTCGTGAAAATAAGGAAAATTACGATGATGCACTTTTAAGACTAGGAGACACCTATTATGTGCAGAAGAGCTTTCCAGAAGCAGAAGCCACTTTTCAACGAGCAATCAATGAAAGTAATAAGGGGATTGACTATGCGTACTATCGTCTTGCGGTAATTCAAAACTTCCAATCTAAAAACCAGCAAGCACTAAGTCAGTTGGATATGTTGATTTCACGCTATCCAAATAGTTTGTACATCGAAGATGCATTATTCCAGCGAGGACAAATAAATATGGAGGAGACGCAGTATCGAACTGCCTCAATTAGCTTTTCGGACCTTATCAACTCCAAGCCCAATAGCCCTTTCATTCCTTATGCATTGGAAGGAAGAGCCGTGGCTAATTTCTCACTTCAAAGCTATGATCAAACGATAGCGGACTACAAGACTATTTTGGATAAATATCC
>JAFMBQ010000083.1 GCA_017858365.1 Algoriphagus sp.
GAGCAAGGGCTGATCAAATGCCTCCGATCACCGGATGAAGAGATTTTCGGACAAGTTAATTTTACTGAAGAAGGCGATTCACTTTTTTTCTTGGCGACAAAAAAAGGGTTAATGGTTCATAACACAATTTGATTTTGCTGACAGAGAAAAATAAGTACCAGCGAAAAGAGTTGGAGCTAAAAGCCCTTCTCGAAATCACACAGGCAATCAACGAAAATCAGTCGGAGGGTGTGCTTTTGAATATATTCAAATTCACCTGCCTTGTCCATTTGAATATCAAATCGCTGATTCTGTATGTGGCTAAAGAGGGCGTATTTGAAAATAAAATTTCCCATGGAGTCAAAGGGACTATTCCAAATCTGATTCCGAAGGGGCAGATACTAGATAAAAAGTCCGCTGGAAAGCTTGAATTGATGATTAGTCCTGAATATTCATTTGAGGAGTTGGAAACTTATCTGCCAGTTTATCATAAAAATCATATGCTTGCGATCCTTTTTCTTCGGAGAAAAGATCCTGACTTGGAATTGGACTTAGATTTTACCGAAGCGATCACCAATATTTTGGTGGTGGCATTGGAGAATAAGCGTTTCGCGCGCGCGCAGCTTTCTCAGCAATTGCTCAATCGGGAGATTGAAATCGCCTCTCAAGTTCAGCAGATGCTTTTCCCGGCAAATCTTCCCAATACCGATGTTTTGAAGGCCGAGGTGACCTATTTCCCACATAGTTTAGTGGGCGGAGATTATTACGATTTGATTCAGAAATCTGAAGATCAAATCTATTTCTGTATTGCCGATGTCTCAGGTAAGGGTATTTCGGCAGCACTCTTGATGTCCAATTTTCAAGCTACCCTTCGAACTTTGCTTCGGAGTGATACTGATTTGGAGACAATCGTCAACCAGCTCAATTTTACCTTGTTTGAAAACACAAAAGGTGAACGCTTCATTACTTTTTTTCTTGGCTATTTGGATCGGAAAACCAATACGCTCCATTATGTGAATGCTGGGCATAATCCGCCAGTCCTCTGCTGGGAAAAAGATAAGAAAAGTGAAACGCTAGTTGCAGGTACTACAATCCTTGGGGCATTTGAGAAACTACCGTTCTTAGAAATTGGAAAGCGAGAAAATCTAAAAAGTTTTACCATTCACCTCTATACTGATGGATTGACAGAGGCGATGAATAAACGTGAAGAGGAATTTGGAGAGGAGCGGTTCGAGGAGTTTGTTGATTCAAATTTATGCGTCGATCCAGCTGATTTTCATCGTGATTTTCTCAAACAAATCAATCTGTTTTCGCAAGGCGTACCACTTAAAGATGATCTAACACTACTCAGTTTACGATTCAGCTAGTATGGTTTTTCATTCGGTTCCGACTTTGATCCAATCCTTTTTCCCAAAAAGAATCTGGAATAAACCCGATGGCGGTCAAAAAATCTATTTGACTTTTGATGATGGCCCTGTGCCAGGAGTTACAGATTATGTGCTGAATGAACTGTCTAAACGGGAAATGAAAGCGACATTTTTCATGGTGGGGGCAAATGTTGAAAAGAGCCCAAAATTGGCAAGAGAAGTGCTTTTTGAAGGAAATGGAGTAGGGAATCATACGTTCCATCATTTGGATGGATGGAAAACTAGGTTAAAAGATTATTTGACAGACGTCGAGTTATGTAATCAAATTCTAGAAAAAACGTTAAATGAAAAGCCTAAGCTTTTTCGCCCACCTTATGGGACTATGACTGGACGTCAGGCCAAAGTCATAAGAGAAACCCAAGAGCTCATTATGTGGAATGTACTCACAGGTGATTACGATAGAAGTCTTTCTCCAGATCAAATTTTAAAAAATACCCTAAAGCATATCAATTCTGGAGCTATAGTGGTACTGCATGATCAAGAAAAGACTAGAGATATAATCCGGAAAGTGTTGCCTGACTTGTTAGACTTCTTAGCCGATCAAGGTTATCAAACAGCAATTTTATGATGATCCTAGCTGCCACAGTCAGTATGATACTCGTCTTACTTCTTTTTGGGTTTGAATTATTGAGGATCCGGTTTTTTTGGAAAAATCATGAAAATCCTCCCATTATTTGGCCAAACGTGTCCGTTTTGATCGCAGCGAGAAACGAAGTCAAATTTCTGCCAAGGCTTTTGGCATCATTAGAGCAATTAGAATATCCGAATGAGAAAATAGAATTCCTGATAATCGATGATGCAAGTGAAGATCAAACTGGAGAAATTATTTCAGCTTGGTGTAAAGGGCATGTGAATAGGAAAAAATTCAATTCCCTAAAGGATGGAGTTGGTTTTCAAGGAAATAATGGAAAAGCAGCCTCGCTGGCTACCTTATGTAAAGAGGCTAAAGGTGATTTTTTATTTTTCACCGACGCCGATTGCCAAGTGAATTCGCAGTGGATCAAAGGAGGGATTTCTTCTTTTAATCCCAAAATAGGGATCGTTATAGGGATTACTAAGGTGAAGTCCATCTCACTCTTTGGGAAGTTTCAGGAATTGGAATGGTGGAATACCCTCGGACAAGTCAAAATTGCGGCTGATCAAGGCCTGCAGACTACAGGTTTGGGAAACAATATGGTCATTCGAAAAACTACTTACGATCTGTCGGGTGGTTTTGAACAGGCCAAAAAAAGTCTTACGGAAGATTTAGAAATATCAAGATTGATTCACCAAACTGGATATCAGCTTGTTCATCAAATCAGTCCTCAGCTACTTGCCCTTACTAAAGCAGAACCTAATCTGAATGCGCTACTCAATCAGCGTAAGCGTTGGTTTAGTGGCGTTTTGACACTCCCTCTTTCCTGGTTGATTGTCTTGAGTCTACAATTTCTCTATCTACCGGCACTATTATTTTTTGCTTTTCACTTTCCTTTAATTGGAATGTTAATTTTCACACTAAAATTATGCCTTCATGGATCAATGATTCAAGCACTTTTATCTCGGACAGCTCAAAAGGTCAACTGGATATTTTTCTTGTTTTTCGATTTTTATACTTTCTTGATCAATGCCCTTACGATTCTTTACTACTTTTATCCTGCTAAAATTAGCTGGAAATCCAGAAGCTACCCATGAATTTTATAGATACACACGCCCATATTTACTCCGCCAAGTTCGATGATGATCGGGATCAGGTCATAAAAGATATCTTAGAATCAGGTGTTTCCAGAGTTTATATGCCCAATGTGGACTTGGAAAGTATAGCGGCAATGTTTGCCTGCGAGGAGAAGTATCCAGGAGTCTGTATCCCGATGATGGGACTTCATCCCTGTGATGTCAAAGCTGACTTTGAAAGCCAGCTGAAAGTAATGGCCGAATGGTTAGAAAAACGACCATTTGCTGCAATAGGAGAAATTGGACTGGATTTGTACTGGGATAAGACCTTCTTTGAGCAACAAAAAGCCGCACTTCAGATTCAAATCAATTGGGCAAAAAGTAAAAATCTCCCTATTGTGTTGCATTGCCGTGAATCTATGGATGAGACCATTGAGATAGTTCGATCTAATCAAGATGGATCGTTGAGAGGTATTTTTCATTGTTTTAATGGAAATCTTTCTCAGGCAAAAGCGATAATCGAAATGGGGTTCCTGTTGGGAATCGGTGGAGTGGCCACTTATAAAAACGGAGGGTTGGAAAAGGTTATTCCTGAGATTGGGCTCGATCATCTAGTTTTAGAAACAGATGCGCCCTATTTAGCACCGGTTCCTTTTCGGGGGAAACGAAATTCTCCCGCATATATCCCTTTTATTGCGGAAAAAATCGGAGATTATTTACAGCTGTCTAAGGAGGAAGTAGGAAGTAAAACAACAGAAAATGCCTTGAACCTATTTAAGGATTTTAAGCTATGAATTATAAAATAGTCAGATTAAACACTTCATTTAGGACGAGCAAGACTTCATCTGTCCTTATCATATATACCGGCGGAACTTTGGGAATGGCATACGATGACTCAGGTGCATTAGTGCCTTTTAACTTCGGTCAGATTCTTGAGAAAATCCCAATACTTTATAATATGAACATTGCCATTACGGTGATTTCATTTCCTGAGCCGATTGATTCCTCCAATGTCTCCATGTCACACTGGCGAGATATGGCTTACATCATCAATGAGAATTATGATAGCTACGATGGGTTTGTCGTGTTACACGGTACTGATACGATGGCCTATTCGGCATCGATGCTTAGTTACATGCTTCAAGGGTTGAATAAACCTGTGATCTTCACAGGAGCGCAACTCCCTATCTCAGCGATGCGATCTGATGCTCGGGAGAATCTAATGACTGCATTGGAAATTGCGACAGCTAAAATCAATGGAAGTCCTATCGTACCCGAAGTCTGTATTTTTTTCAATCACATGCTTTTGAGAGGAAATCGAGCTAAAAAAGTCCAAAGTGTACATTTTGATGCATTTGAATCTGAAAACTATCCCCCACTTGCAGAATCAGGAATCGTGATTGACTACCACACTGCAGTGATCAGACCACTTGAATCTCAGAAGAAACTAATCAATCGGAGTAAGCTGGATAATAATGTGATGGTTCTAAAGCTTTTTCCGGGGATTACCGACAAAATCATGGATGCTTGCTTTGCTATTTCCGGTTTAAAAGGGGTCGTACTCGAAACCTACGGATCTGGCAATAGCCCAAGTGAAAAATGGTTTATGGGATCACTGGAGCGCGCAATCAAAAAGGGGATTATCCTACTGAACGTATCGCAATGCAATGGTGGTCGAGTCATCCAAGGTAGATATGAGACGAGTAGAGAGCTATTAAACGTAGGAGTAATCAGTGGGGCAGATATGACCACGGAAGCGGCGATTACAAAACTGATGTTTTTATTAGGTCAAGAGAAAAGCTTGGAAGATGTTAGGCGGAAGCTGATGGTTCCATTGGCAGGGGAAATGACTGCGTAATTAGATTTTCATTCTATTTTCTAGTAAAGTTTGGAAAGGGGGGTAATAATAATTTTCTTTGCACTCCGGTTCGTAATAGAGTCGAAAATAAACATAGAGAGGTGTCCGAGTGGCTGAAGGAGCACGCTTGGAAAGCGTGTATACTCGTGAGGGTATCGAGGGTTCGAATCCCTCTCTCTCTGCCAAAAAACCAATTTCAGAAATGAAATTGGTTTTTTTATTTTACTTTAAGAAAAACTAAGGCCTGCTTTTCTCCCATAAGTTTCTGCTTATTTTTTGAAAAGAAATCATGGATGTTTCCTAGGATTATTTCGACTTTTTGCTCTTTAAAAGTATCTACATAATCATTGAAAAACTCCCTGGAATTAATCTGATAGACGATTTGATCTGAAGTTTGAGTCCAGGTTATCTGATGAATTAAACTTCCGTCGAGATTATTTTCAAACTCATAAATGATTGCTCGAGGCTTGAGGTTTGTGTTTAGGAAGATCCAGGCGGAGTTTTTTGGGCCACCATATAAAGACATAAAGAAGCCATTTTTGAAAGGGAAGAAATTTGAGATCCTTTTAACTATTGAATTTTCTTTGAAAAAATCCTCGGTATCTGATTGCTTTTCTGCAAACCGTAGTCGTTGCTCCTCAGGATAATTATATTTCCCAAAGTCAAATTGTATGGTCTTTTCGAAATATCCGTCCTCACTAAAAGCCTGAATGGAATAAGAATTTTCTTTTTTAAAATAAATTTGTCCAGAATCAGGTTTTTTTAGAAATCCTTTGGAAGAGGCAAATGAATTGAATCGCTCATGGCCTTTATGCAGAGGCAAGTAATTTAAAGTATCATGATCAGAGTACCTTGAAAAAGTATGTTGATTTTCACCTTCTCCATGTTGATTACGAACCAGTTTAAAGTTATCTTCAAAATAGATGTCATAAACAACTAAGACCTTCTCTTCTGAGATTAATTTGCCCGCTCGATTGAATTTTAGGATAGCTAGCTTATGTCTGACGTATAGACTCAGAATCGAATTCTTCAATGAAAGTCCATCAGTAAGCCTGAACTCTCCGGAACCATCCCCAAGTTTTGGATTATATTTTCCACTTCAGCATTCCAATTGAATACAAAGACACTAGAGGTCTCTCTACTTTCCACAAAGCAGCGATCTTCATCGAAAAGCATTTTGTATGGAAATACAATTGGTTTCTCGTGAGAATAATCAAGTAATAAATAGTCAATTCGTTCAAAAAATTCAGAAAGTTTTGCCTTTCGACTTTTCGAAAGATTTATTTGGATCGAATTATTTTTCTTATTCTGATCAGGTTTTTCACATCCTATTATTAAAAGTGAAGAAAACAAAAGGATTAAGAGGTTAAAATTGAATGAACGAAATCCCATTTGTCCTCTGATTATTAGTCCTGAATTTAGACTAAACTTAGGTTTTAATTATATTTCTTCAAACTATCATAAGAAATCTTTAGACCTTGAAAATCTCTAAACCTAATGATTGATAGGCATTTTGGGTAGACTTTTTAGTCGTTTTAAAAAAAGGTTTCTATTCCATGTTGTTTTTATTTTTCTTTCTGCAAAAAAATAAGAACCTTACCGAGGAGTTTGACAGTAATGCCTTGTTTGGAGTTAGTTTAAAAGTTTACCCGCTCGTGTAAAAACTTGTTTAATCACGTTTAAAATGGGTCAATTTTAAAATAAATCTAAAGTAGGTAGTTGTTTTTTGAGATTAAAAAATGATAACTTTAAAAACTCGATTTTACTGTAGAAACCATTTAACCTTTATCAAAAGTCTATTTAAAATTCACATTATGAGAAAGTTAATCGCTTTGTTCATGCTTGCAGGCATCTTATTCGCTCCTGCTTTCGCTAACGCACAAGAAGCAGCTGATTCAGCAGCTCAAGAATCCACCCCTGTAGTAGAGGAACCTGCTGCATCTCCTATGATAGTTGACGATGAAATCGTTGCAGAGGAGTTAAGTTTCCACCAAGTAGTTAAAGAGAAATTTATTGAGGGAGATCCTCTTTATATGACTCCGGTACTTATCTGTTTGATCTTAGGTCTTGCAGTAGCTTTGGAAAGAATCATCACCCTGAATCTTTCAACAACCAACACCAAGAAATTGTTGGCTAAAGTTGAAGATGCACTTACTTCAGGTGGCATCGAAGCAGCAAAAGACGTGACCAAGAACACCAAGGGTCCTGTTGCTTCTATTTTCACTCAAGGATTGATGAGATATTCTGAAGGTATTGAAATGGTAGAGAAATCTATTATTGCTTACGGATCTGTAGAGATGGGTAGATTAGAAAAAGGTCTAATTTGGATCTCTTTGTTTATCTCTCTAGCTCCAATGTTGGGATTCATGGGTACTGTAATTGGTATGATTGGAGCATTCGACTCAATCGAAGCTGCAGGTGATATCTCACCTTCGTTGGTAGCCGGTGGTATTAAAATTGCCCTTCTAACAACTGTTGCTGGTTTGATCGTTGCGATTATTCTCCAGTTGTTTTACAATTACCTTGTATCTAAAATCGATTCTTTGGTGAATGATATGGAAGATGCTTCCATCTCTTTGGTTGACGTTTTGGTAAAGCACAAGTTGACTGGCAAATAAGCTAAATCATCTTGCAGATTTTCAAATTATTCAATTAACATCTAAGAGCTACATCATGGATACTTATGACATCTTATTATACGGAAGCTACTTACTAATAGCAATTGGAGCTGTATTGGCGATTGTATTGCCACTTATCAACTCTTTGGATGATCCAAAGAGTTTGCTCCTGACAGCGGTTAGTATTGTGGGGATCGTTGTGTTGTTCTTCATTGCGTATTCAGTTTCAGGCAATGAAGTACTTCCGAAATTTGAAGCTGAACCTTTCAATTTGACTCCTCAAGGATCTCAAGTGGTAGGGGGAATGCTAATTACTACTTACATTCTTTCACTAGTTGCTATAGGCAGTATCCTAGTGACTGAGGTAACAAAAGCAATAAAATAACATGGGCGCTAGAAAGAAAAATAGACCAAGTCAAGAGGTCAATGCAGGTTCTATGGCAGATATCGCCTTCTTGCTGCTGATCTTCTTTCTTGTCACTACTACAATCGCTTCGGATAAAGGTATTTTGAATATTCTTCCTCCGAAACAGGATCCGAATGTTCCGCCGCCAGATATTAAAGTTAACGAGCGGAATATCTTTACCATCCTTATCAATGCTAATGATCAACTTCTAGTAGAAGGTGAATATTCTGATACGGAAGGTTTAGATATGAAAGTGAAAGAGTTTATCTTGAACTTTGGGAATCCTACTGACGAAGAGGCTGTCCAGTTATTCAATGGTCTGCCTCCTTCCTTGAAGGCTTTGGCGAGAAGATTGCCTGAATCCTCTGATGATCCAGGCGAAGCAGTCGTGTCGATTAAGACAAACAGAGGCACTTCTTATGCGACCTATCTTGAAGTATTTGATCTAGTAAAGAAAGCGTATTTCGATATTTATGCAGAGAGAGTAAATCTTGATACCGATGAGTATCGAGGTTTAACTGGAAAAGATGACGCTGAAGTTAGTCTTCAAGATCGTGGAAAAGAAGGGATCCCAATGGCGATTTCAATTGCAGAACCAGATAAATTAGGAGGGAATTAATATGTCAAAGTTTAAGAAAAAGCCTATGGCTGAGCCAGGTATTTCTACTGCATCACTACCAGATATCGTTTTCATGCTTCTCTTTTTCTTCATGGTAACTACCGTGTTGAGAGAACAAGATATATTGGTAGAGCAAAAGATTCCTGCTGCTACTCAGCTTCAAAAGCTACAGAAGAAGACGTTGATTTCTTATATTTTCATTGGAAAACCTAAGAATACAGCGCTATACGGAGTTGAACCCCGAGTTCAAGCGAATGATGCCTTGATCCAACCTGCCGATATTCGTCAGTGGGTCAACCAAGAGCGAGATATGCTTCCAGAAGCAGATCGAGGTTTGATTACCATTTCCATTAAAGCAGATAGAGATGTCAAAATGGGTCCAATATCTGATGTTCAGTTTGAACTAAGAGAAGCAGATGCAAGACGAGTTCTTTATGCATCTATCGGAAAAGTTGTAAAAGACTAAATAGAAATTTTATTTATATTTAAAGCTATCCCGATGATCGGGATAGCTTTTTTTGTTTAATCCTTATGCAAATTCTGGTTTCTAGTACCAAACGTGTTCAAAATGCTTGGGCAATGTATGATTGGGCAAATTCAGTCTATAGTTTGGTGATTACTTCCACCATTTTTCCTGTGTATTATAATAGTGTTACCAAAGGGATTGATGGTTCTGGACTGGTAAATTTCTTTGGGTTTGAAATCGTCAACACAGTACTTTATTCGTACTCGATCTCATTTTCTTTTTTAATGATTGCATTAGTTTCTCCTCTTCTTTCGGGTGTTGCAGATGCCAGTGGTCAGAAGCTTCAGTTCATGAAGTTTTTTGCTTATTTGGGATCAATAGCCTGTATTGGTTTATTTTTCTTTGATGGTGATAATTTGGAATTTGGGATTGCTTGTAGTGTTCTTGCTAGTATTGGGTATGCTGGAAGTATTGTTTTTTACAACGCTTTCCTCCCTGAGATTTCGGCTCGAGAGGAATATGATCACTTGAGCGCCAAAGGCTTTGCACTTGGATATGTTGGGAGTGTGATTTTATTGGTATTTAATCTTGTGATGATCACTTTTCCAGAGTGGTTTGGAATTTCTGATGATAGCTTTGCACCTCGCTTTTCTTTCTTAATTACTGGGATTTGGTGGGCTGGATTCTCTCAAATCCCTTTCAGAGTATTGCCTAAAAATGTTTATGATAAAAGGATAAAAAGGGAATTTCTCCTCAAAGGATATCTAGAAATTCGTTCAGTTTTCAAGGAAGTGAGGGGGATCAAGGTAATGTCTAGATTTTTGGCATCTTTCTTCTTTTACTCTATGGGTGTGCAGACGGTCATGTACCTTGCTGCCACTTTTGGAGATAAGGAATTAGGTTTGCCTGGAGATCAATTGATTATCACAATTCTTATAATTCAAATCGTAGCAATTGCGGGTAGCTTTTTATTTGCCTTTATTTCTAAAAAACTTGGCAATAAAATGAGTTTAGTAATTATGGTTTTTATTTGGGTAGGTATTTGTGGATCCGCCTATTATGTCTACACTGTTTATGAGTTTTTCGCTTTAGCTTTTGTAGTTGGATTAGTGATGGGAGGTATTCAAGCCATTTCTAGATCGACCTTCACCAAATTAATTCCAGAAAACTCTACAGATCATGCCTCTTACTTTAGTTTCTATGATGTTACAGAGAAGCTTGCTATTGTTTTAGGCACATTTTCCTATGGAGTAATTGAGCAAGTGACTGGTAATATGAGGAATAGTGCACTTTCTCTTGGCATTTTCTTTATTGTTGGACTAGGATTTTTATTGCTTGTGAGTATTCCAAAAAGAGATTTAGAACCTTCATTAGCGAGTTGATGCAAAAAATTTATTCAGGAAATCAGGTAAAGTATTTAGACCAAAGATTCTTAGAAAAGTCAGGGATGACTAGTCATGAATTAATGGAGAAAGCTGCAATTGAATTTGTGACCTGGTTTTTGAATGAAAATTTCCCGAAAGAAATTCAAATTCTTATTGCAGTAGGTCCTGGTAACAATGGTGGCGATGGTCTTGCAATTGCGAGGCTTTTGGCAGAGAATAATTATTCTATCAAGGTGGTTGAAATGTTTGATTCCAACCAGATGTTGAGTCCTGATGTAAGTTTTAATAAAGAATTGTTGCCACTAAGTATTCCTTGCGTTATCTGGGATCAATTTGATGTTAATTCTGAAGATATTCTGATTGATTGTTTTTTAGGAGTTGGATTGGAAGGCCCCCTTCGAGATGGTGCTGTAGTAAAGATTAACTGGATCAATCAATTTAAAGGTAAAATTATCAGTGTTGACTTGCCCTCCGGAATTCCGGCAGAAGAAGTTGCTTTTGTAGCAGCAGTTCATTCGGACGTGACTGTTTCTTTTCAATTCCCGAAATTATCTCTCTTTGCACCTGAGTATGCGCAGTTCAGTGGTGATCTTGTGGTCTTGCCGATAGGAATTGAAATGCCGGATTCGGATCAATTATTTACAAATAGATATTACCTGCAAGCTCAAGACATAAAACCCTTACATCGTACACATAATCGGTTCAGTTTTAAAGGAGATTTTGGAAATATACTGCTTGCTGGTGGGAGCTATGGGAAAATGGGAGCAGTCCAACTGTCCAGCAAAAGTGCATTGCGGACTGGCTCTGGTTTGGTGACTTGCCTTGTAGATGAAATAGGTGTCTCTACTATCCAAACTGCTATTCCAGAGGTCATGTGTATTGCATTAGAGAAGCTGAATTTATCAAGATTTGATTCCATTGGAATTGGCCCAGGCTGGGGGATTACCAACAGGAGGGAGCTATTTATTTATATTTTGGAGAATTACAGGAAGCCTATCGTAATCGATGCTGATGCGATTAATCTCTTGGCGGAGAATCCGGAATTGATTCGGTTAATTCCCAAACACTCCATTTTAACTCCTCATATAGGAGAGTTTCAAAGACTAGTAGGACCTTCTAAAGATTACTTTGATCGAATTGAAAAGGCAAAAAACTTTGCAAAAGAAAATGAATTACTAATCGTCCTAAAGGGAGCTAATTCACTGATTGCACTTCCTGATGGTCGTCAGATTTTCAATTCCTCAGGAACGCAGTATATGGGTACTGGGGGATCGGGGGATGTACTTACGGGGATGATTACAGCCTACTTAGGAATGGGTTATTCTCCAGAAAATGCTGCGCTTTGTGGGGTCTTTCATCATGGACTAGCGGGAGAATTAGTTGGGAAATCAAAAAGAAGAGGGTTGATTGCTTCCGATATCATCGAAGCCATTCCAATGACATACCTAGAGTTAGGTATTTCTTAAATGTTCACTCCTTGCCAAACTTTTATTTTTCCCTTGGGGTTCTCTGACTAGTTATTTTTCATATGCAAAAAGAAAAGCTTATTCTTTGGACGCTAGCGGCCATTAATTTCATTCACATTGTTGATTTCATGATCCTGATGCCTCTTGGGCCTCAGCTCATGCGAATTTTTGAAATCTCACCCAGAGAGTTTGGGCTTTTAGTTTCTTCCTATACCTTTAGCGCAGGAATTTCTAGCTTTTTTGGTGCGTTTTTTTTGGATCGATTTGATCGAAAGAAAATTTTACTTTGGGTGTATGTGGGTTTTGCGATAGCTACGCTAGGCTGTGCACTTTCTCCTAGTTATACGGTATTACTTGCTGCAAGAGTTCTTTCAGGAATATTTGGGGGCTTGACTTCAGCCTTGATTTTGGCGATTATCGGAGATGTGGTTCCTGACAACCGAAGAGGAAGGGCAATGGGGCTAGTAATGGCTGCTTTTTCGGTTGCTTCAGTGTTGGGAGTTCCGATGGGCTTATTCTTAGCAAGTTTGTCCGATTGGCATATGCCATTCTATATTCTTACAGGGCTTTCCGTTTTGAGTCTGGGGATGATAATTCGTTATATCCCTAATATTACAGAGCATTTGAAGAATGATTTGGTTCGTCCCAATCCTATGGTGGTGATTCGAAGAGTAACAAGTAATTCCAATCAGATGCGAGCGATCACTTTGTCTGTCATGATGATGTTTGGGCAGTTTATGATTATCCCATTTTTGAGTGCCTATATGGTGGCGAATGTCGGCTTCTCTGAAATGCAGCTTACTTAT
>JAFMBQ010000628.1 GCA_017858365.1 Algoriphagus sp.
TCTTCTGAATTAATAGGAGGCGCCAGTCGAAATTCGTCAGCAACATACAGCGCAGGGGCATTTTCATGACTGTTGACTGCGAATACCTTTCCTCCATAAGGCTCCACAGCTTCTTTAAAATAGTCGATGAGATAATTTCTCCGACCCACGCTTGTCAATAAAACGTTCATAAATAGACTTGATTATTTAATATGAGATTTTTGCCCAACGTTCATTTTCTCTTATCACTTTACAGGGATTGCCATAGGCAATGACACCGTCTGGAATATCTCTTGTGACCACACTTCCCGCCCCTATTAGCGTCCTAGACCCTATCGTCACATTATTGGAAATTACTGCTCCGACGCCTATTTCTGTTCCCATTCCTACTGTTACAAAACCTGATAAAACTGCACCCGGGTTAATTGTGACATAATCCTCCAATTTCGCATGATGCCCTACAGAGGCCGATCCCTTTAGAGTGACTCCAAAGCCTAGCTGACACATGGATGAGACCAGTGAGTTTGGTTCCATTAATATCCCACCCCTATGACTGGAGCTAGGCCCGAAGTAAGCGGAGGGATGGATAATGTTTTCAAAGTCGGATTGATCTATGCCAAGATTTTTCGAAAAAAAATTATGAAGGGCGTATTTGACATTTCCATGATGAGCTCCAAATTGAATAGGAAAGGCCAACTCTTTTTGAAAATCATATTCTGAAGCAAAATAATAAATAGCATTATATTTTGGGGAGACCTCACAATCTGGTCTATCCACATTTTTAAGAATAACGAAATCAGTTATTCCAAAAAGTTCAGAGGCCAAATCCATTACCACTGCAATACCACCATGAATATGCCCTAAAATGAGCATAGTTTTTTTTGACATACCCGAATAAACTTATTTTGATATTAAAAGACTAGAAACGTAGCGCCTGCTGTGATATAGAATCGCTCTCAAGAAGAGTATTTTATCATGATGAATATATTTAAACAAATACCAACTGGATCTATACAAACCCTTATAGTTTTTCTTTCCTCTTTGACTGAGATAAACCCCATTGGGGCTGTATCGATAGTAGCTCGTAATTATCGGTAAAAATGCCACATCACCTAAGCTTTTATAAAAAGAAAACAAAACTTGATCTAGAGGAATTCGTTTTTTTACAATAGGATTCTTAAATAGCTCATGCATTTCATTTCTCATCATCCAAGAAGATATGTGCCCCATGTAAAATACTTTTTTTAGCTCATTTTTTTTAAAAACTCTTAATCCCTCAGGAATGCCGGGGGGCTTTTGATTGGGGTGAAGCCCAATTACGGTATCTGTAATACATAAGTAGCAATCCGGACACTTTTCCATGAAATCAAACTGACGTTGGATTTTCTGTGAATCCGACCAATAATCATCCCCATCACAGATACAGATATATTTGCCACGCGCATCTCGGTACAAGTGTAAATGATTGAGTCGTCCAGCTTTTCTACCAAGAATCCTTATTTCATCCTCTTCATTTCTCAAAAAAAGCCTGATCCGATCTTGATAGTTTTCGGCAAAAACCTTGCAAATCTCACGAGTGTCATCTTTACTATCGTCTTCACCAATTAATATTTCATAATCAAAGTCGGCCTTCTGAGCTAGAATAGAAGTCAAACAATCTGAAATATAAGCTCCGTGCTGATATGTTGGGACGCAAATACTGACCAAAGGATTGGTAAGGTTAACTGCTTTTTGATCTCCTAAATACTCCATACTTGAGCTGGTTAATAAGATTTGATAATTTATCGTTTCATTTGATTACAGTACCAAGGCTCCTAGGCCTCTAGGGGTTTGCTCAATGCAACTCATCAAGTAAAAACAAATACCCTACTAGCCAAGCTGATTTGCGGGAAAGACACAAGTTGGGTAGAAATTTATAATTATTTGGCTGTTTGATGGTATTAGCATTTATTCCTAATTAAGTAGTATTAAGTGTTTAGAACAAAGGCCTTTTCCTCAAATCTTCTGGTGGTTCCTTGAAATAATCAACCAGTTTCTGTACTCTAAACTGCTAAGAACTACATGCTCGTGATATCTTCTTTAAATTAAAATATCTGCCCAACGTTCATTTTCTCTTATTACTTTACAGGGATTGCCGTAGGCAATGACACCGTCTGGAATATCTCTTGTGACCACACTTCCCGCACCTATTAGCGTCCTAGACCCCAACGTCACATTATTGGAAATTACTGCTCCGACGCCTATTTCTGTACCCATTCCTATATTAACATTGCCAGAGAGAACTGCCCGTGGATTTATATTTACAAAGTCACCCAAAGTAACGTGATGTCCCACCGATGCAGAACGTTTAATACTGACTCCAAATCCAAGCTTAGAACAGGAAGAAATAACAGAAAGTGGCTCCAAAAATAATGCGCCGCCTAATTCTGCACTAGGAGCGATATAAGAGCTCGGGTGTTTTATTGAAATATATCGCTCTTTTGTAATTCCAAATTTTTTCGAAAAATGAGAGTAGAGAAGATGCTTGACATTGGAATGATGAACTCCAAATTGAACTTTGAAATATCTATTCGATTCGAAGTCATATTCAAAGTCAAAAAAATGACGAATGGAATACAATTCAGGAGAGAAGACACAATCAGGTAAATCAATATTCTTTACAATATCAAAGTGAGGGGATAGTTCATTAAACTGTGTCTAGGTTTAAATTTATGTTTCAAAGGACTGG
>JAFMBQ010000629.1 GCA_017858365.1 Algoriphagus sp.
ACAATATTTGTACGAATGGTTGAACTTTATAGGTACGTTCATAATGGTGAAATTGACATCTTATTGTGTCAACTCCATTGACTCCAACTATGGCATAAGGAAAATCAGCATTGAGTCTTCCTATCCGATCAAAATACTCAGTTTTACTTTGAGTATTCTTCTCTAAGACATCTTCATTCTTCGTTGAAGAGATTCGTAAACAAAAACTGTAACCATTATCATATTCAGAGGATACTTTGGTAATTAATGCAGCGTTGATTTTCGGGTCAGACTTCAAATCATTAATAGCCATAAATTCTTTTGGTCTATATTGAAGTTTATAGTTAAAACCATTCTCTTCAAACTCAATGAAGGACTCCGCACTAAACTGATTGTAATAATTAAAATACTCCTTATAATCCAGCGTTTTATGGCAGGAAGATAGCCCGATGACCAGCGATATAAGTAAGAGGTTATTTTTCATACGTTGATAGATTTAACTACTTAATCTCTTTTTTGTAGTAGTACCTAAATTTTAATAAATAGATGACTCTTTTATCGCTAAGAACTTCGAGTATATAATACTGTTTATGTTCTAACCCAAGTGGCGTTAGGTCTAAGGTGTATTTGTTTTCTCCATAATTTAATGCAAACGAGGGCAGGCTAATTACTGCAGGAGTGCCTGTAATTGTTGTTATTTTATAGTTAAGAATATTTGTATTTCCAGTTTGATTATAAATAAACTTCAATTCATTGAGAGCATTATAGATTTGGTCGTCAGTTCGTTTGAGTCTCACAAATGGCATAGGAAATACTTCTTCTTCCTTTTCAACTATTTCAAACTCCCAGACTTCAGATGCTTGAACAGGTGTTTTACCTAATAATGCGACCACTTGCCACGCATAGGTTGTTCCAACCCTTAAATCCTCAAGCTCTCCAGGATAGGGCAGGCTTATGGTAGGCAGACCATTTATTTGAAATATAGGTCTGTTCCTCATAATTCCAGCCTCTGGAGACTGCTTTTCTCTGAGTTCGACAAGAGTAAATCTGTAATTTAGATTGGGGTCATTGCCTATAGGCATAGGAGGGATCCAACTAAAGTTTGGTCGTTTATCCGTTAGTTCTGCTTCATCATAAGGAGAAGCTAATAATAAAGGAGTAGGATTAATGGCTATTTTTTCAAAACACGTAGTGACTTCGCGATTTGGTTGCTCGGAAAAATTGCAGTCATTGTCTACACATCGTAATGCCAAGCAGACGCTATATCCCTGAGCAGGGAGATGACCATTCGCTTGTTCATATGACCCAAAATCCCTATTAAGGTATTTTTTTTGTTGAAGAATAATTGAATTTCTGTCGAGAGTTGTAAAGCCTATATTTAGCAGAAAATTTTCTGTCTTAGCTACCACAACACCAAAACCTCTCTCGGAATTAATTTGGATTTCAAGGTATACATTTACTGGCTTATCCAAATTTGAAGTAATAAAACAACTCAAACCATCTTCAGTGGCGAAATTTAAGTTATTCGATAGTTTTGGACTTATCGAAACTTGACCAAAAGAGGCCAAAGAGCACAAGGCAATAATGCCAAAGAGTAAGATAGATTTTTTCATATTTTAAGCTTTTTGGGATTGAAAACAGTATTTTCTAGTATTCCAATCATAACAAAGCACAGCTTTTATTTTCTTAAAAACAAATTTTTATAAAAATAACGATAAAGTTGTTTTTATCGAAGGCGTTTACCATCTTTGAGTTATTGATATGAATAAAGCTACCCTCTTATTATTCTACTTATCATTTGTAACCACTAGTATTTTCGGGCAAACGGATATCTATCAGAGCAAGTATAACTCTGCTATATATCAGTTTACAGAGGGTCTTGAAGCGAGTGAAATAGTCAGCTTTTCTGCTCTTCAGGGCAATACTATACCAGAACATTTAAAAAATGAAATTAAAAACGAGCTGGAGTTTTTAAATCCAAGTACTATTTTTAGTCAAAAGGAGGCTTTAATAAAAAACATACTATCGTTACCTTCTTTTGAATTGGATACAGGTAAAATCAGGAATAGACCATTAAACTTTCTGCACGATGATGTCAAAAGAAGTGGAATGGTAGAAGTTGAGTCCTTTACATCCAATAAAGTATTGCCATATAGCTTAAATGAACGACAATATATTCGATTGTATGCCACACCATCAATAAGCATTTTGGGTCTTCCTTTTGAGTCAAACATTTATTACACCACCGAAGAGAATTCTTACTTTAATACTAATTCTGTTTCATTAAATTTTAATATCGACAAATTTCGCGAGAATCTGAAAGATAAAAGTGTAGAAACAGTAGATGATAAGAAGAAGCAAATTTATTCAATAATGGATTATCAAACAGATCTAGATAATTATATTGGTGATATTAATAGGCAAATTACGACCTACCAAAAGGAAGTCGAGGCTACAAAGAGTAGTCAGATTAATGCTTTAAACAGTAGTCTTGATACTTCCAATATGAGGAATGAAATAATAAACAGAGCTAAAGATAGTGCCTCAAATAGACTTTCAACTCCGAATTTTAATGAGCAAGATTCTTTACTGGCAAAAAGAAAGGACGCGACAGATTCGCTTGAAATGCGTAGGGCTCAAATCGACTACAAGATACAGCAGCTACAGAAGTATGTGCAACTTGCTGATTCGTTAAAAATAAAAGCAAGCAGTGCAAATACTATCC
>JAFMBQ010000630.1 GCA_017858365.1 Algoriphagus sp.
TATTTTTGTTACGTTCCACCGTATTTGCAAAATAGCGGCTGTCAGTACCGTTTGAAATGACAAAAATCTGAATGTATTTGAACAGTGAATTTTTACTGTTAAAACTTTCCTTGGAGTATCTGTGAACTTGATTAAAGGCTTCACGTATAGCAACCCCACGTTTTTTTAGTTCGACCTGTACTAAAGGTAAACCATTGACTAAAATGGTTACATCATAACGATTTATTTGCGTTCCCTTTTGTTCAAATTGTTTGATTACCTGAACTTTATTGCGTGCAATATTTTTCTTATCTATTAAATATATATTTTGAATATGGCCATCATCAAAAACGAAATCGTAAATATAATTTTCGTGAATTTTCTTTGCTTTCTCTGTAAGGTTATCACTTGGCTTATCTAAATATTCTTCCACAAAACGAGTCCATTCTCTGTCCAAAAATGCTACATTGTTAAGTGACTGAAGTTGCACTCTGGCATTCGCTAAAATTGTTTCGGGTGTATTTAGGTTTATTGGATTTTCATAACCTTGATTGATTAGGTCTTGAATAAATTCCTTTTCCAGTGCTGCCTCCGTTTGATATGCCACAAGCGCATCATTCACTTCAATATAATTAGTGAACTTATCAAGTACAATGAAGTTATTTGATTCAGCTATGGTTTTATACATGTTCAATTAATTTAAGTACCAACATTCCAACAGCTATAGCCATTCCAAAACTTAACAATGTACCTATCAAAATATATTCTGTTAGTTTTCTGTCTTTAGATTCTTTTAAATCTCCAAAACGGAATACGGATTTAGCTGCTAATAAAAATCCAATGCCTTCCCAATTCCCTGTAACCACAAAGGTGAATACGAAAATACGTTCTAACATACCTATATATTTACCTGCATTGTTTAAAGATTCTTCATTACTATCATTCAAAGCTTTTGACCAAGTTGACATGAGTACCATCATCACTATGTCTGATACTACAGTTATAAAAAGTATGGCAGCAGCGTAAATCCAAATTTCTGTATCTTCAACCAGTGCATTAAGATTTATTTTGGGCTTGAAAAATAAACCCCACATGACTAAAATGCTTATGATATGTAATGCTTGATCTATTAAAAACCAAAGGGACTTATTTTTTTCTTGTTGAGCATATAGTTTTATGGTATCAATTATTCCGTGCGAAATCATTAGTAATAATGCTAAAAGCCAATAATTAAAATCCCATAGTACTAACAATACTAAAAAACCGTGAATAAGTATATGTATATAGAGTTTGAATGACTTCGCTTTATGTATCTCTTTTTTTTCCACCCATGATTTGGGCTGTAGAAGAAAATCGCCAATAAAATGGGCTACTATGAGTTTGATAAGTAAGATCAAATGAGTAGCGTTTGAATTTTTTTCTTAAACATTTTTTCAACTTCTAATATTTCATTCAAATTGGCTCTATTCCATCTACGACTTACGGCACTTTGTTGGATGCCCAGTTGCTTTCCTATTTCATCTTGAGTGATGTTTGGCTCTTTAAGCACGATTTCGACTATTTCTGCTGAAGAAACTGACCATTTATCCATGAATGTACTTACTAATTTTAAGTACAAATTCATTTCTTCATCAAAACTTTTCCATGGGCTTTTTATCCCCAACGTTATGTTTTCTTTTTTTAACACATCAAACTTATCACCCGAATGGATAAAGGCCGAACCATTATTTTCTGATATACTTTCGCCTGAGTAGGTTTTTTCTCCTATACCAATAGCTAGTCGAACGTCTATGGTGCTTATTTTTTTTCTTTCATCAAGAGGAGCTACTTTTTTAATCAGTGCTTTTATTTCCAAAGCCTTTATTAACACTTCTTCGCTATGTGTAATTTCAACTTGAAAAAAATCGCCCCTATCTATTTTCCAATCTTTAGGGCTATTTCCCCATGTTGAGAATAGGTTTTTGAGTGGCGACAACCATTTTTCTTGGTTGACCAACTTCCTCGATGCGATAATGTCTCCTGTAATAATGGCTACCAAGGATGATTATTTTGATTTATTGATTACAAAAATACAAAATATTCCTTAAATCGGTAATAATTTACAATATTCCTTAAATCGGTAATAATTGATAATATTCCTTAAATCAATCATCTTTAACTATCGTTTAAATAAGCGATAATTCAACATATCCTTGGTTGCTGTGATACTATATCCCATTTTATGATTCTATGTTATTCTTGGGAAATGTTAGTAATAAATCACGGTAATACTCGTACTGCTTTTTCCTTAACTCAATTTCTTTTAGTAGTCCTTCACTTATTGAGGTGGTGAGTATGTCGAATTTATCGAGGATGGAGACAATGCGTTCTTGTTCGGAAAGGGAAGGAATAGGGATTTGTATCTTAGATAGGATTGACCCTGTAGTAGTAACTCTCGTTGTCATATTACTTGAACTAATTATTTTCTTTCTTATTTTGTCAGAAGTAAAACAATAAGCACAGTATTCTGGTAGAAGTAAAGCTGTAATAGGTCTTGCTCTTAAAAGAAAACCACTAAAAACACAAATTTCTATATCCGATAATAAAACAGACGCATAGCCAATTTCATTCTGAGTTTCAGAAGTTCTTGTAAAAAATACATCCCCTTTTTTACAATTAAATCGCTCAATATCTGATTTATTAGCCTCTACTTTTCCTTTGATGTTTTCTTTAAAAAGTTTGAT
>JAFMBQ010000631.1 GCA_017858365.1 Algoriphagus sp.
AAAAAAATGGTGCCTCCTTTCTCGATTCCAAAGGCAGTTTCTTTTAAATCAGCATTAGCACAAGGTGCCAAACATCAATTTACTCAGAGCAAACTCACACTGGCAGATACGGCTTTCTTACAATATACAGGTGGAACTACCGGAGTTTCGAAAGGTGCTGAACTTACACATGGGAATATTATTGCTAACATGCAGCAGATCTCTGCTTGGATGAAACCTAAGCTGGAAGAGCGAAAGGAAATCGTGGTTACCGCGCTTCCCCTTTACCATATTTTTGCATTGACGGTTAACTGTTTGGCGATGTTGAAAATCGGTGCTCACAATCTTCTGATTCCCAATCCCCGAGATATGCCTGGCTTTATTAAGGAGCTTTCGAAACATAAATTCTCTGTTTTCACAGGAGTTAATACCCTATTTAATGGCTTGATGAATCAGGATGATTTTCAAAAGCTTGATTTCAGTGGATTGAAAATCGCAGTAGGAGGGGGAATGGCAGTTCAGAAAGCAACTGCTGAAAAATGGAAAAAAGTAACTGGAACTCCACTTGCTGAGGGCTACGGATTAACAGAAACTTCACCGGTGGCCTCATGTAACCCAATAGATGGATCAGAACGACTGGGTACAATTGGAATTCCACTTCCTAATACTGAAATGATTATTGTAGATGATGCAGGCAATATCCTCCCAAATGGAGAACGTGGTGAGATCTGTATCAAAGGTCCGCAAGTCATGAAAGGCTACTGGCATAGACCTGCAGATACTGCTGAGGTAATGATGGGAGAATGGTTTAAGTCCGGCGATATCGGGATTATGGATGATGATGGATATACCCAAATCGTAGACCGAAAGAAAGAAATGATTTTGGTATCTGGCTTCAATGTCTATCCAAATGAGGTGGAAAATGTGATCGCTTCCTGTCCAGGAGTATTGGAAGTTGGAGTCATTGGTATGCCTGATCCCAAATCCACTGAAAAAGTAGTAGCCTATGTTGTTGCAAAGGACAAGTCAGTTACAGATAAAATGATCATCGCGCACTGTCATGAATCTTTGACAAATTATAAGTGCCCGAAGGAAGTTTATTTCATCGATGAGCTACCCAAATCAAATGTGGGTAAGATCTTAAGAAGAAAGATCAAGGAAGCTCATATTGAGAAAATAGGAGCGTAAAGCAAATAAACAAAAAAGGCCTAAATTGAAAGATTTGGGCCTTTTTTGTTTATCTGCAATGGACGCGAAGGTTTCGCCGAGGAGCGCAAAGTATATTAGGAATAAATCAGCGAGTCTTCTGACTTATACCTTTATTTTTTAGTACAACCATGAATTTAATGGAATCGACACATAATTATTTGATGGTAAGAATGTCTGGAGGATTGCAGCCGGATGGGTGAGCCTTGCGGGATTTTCGGTTTTGGGCTGCTTTGCACGCCGTTAAGAAAATGACTTAGCTCCCGAGGTACGAGGGAGATCCAGTCATTTTTAGGTGTACAAAACAGTACAAAATTCCGCTGTCTACTCATCTCAAATCAATAAAAAATGCTTCCAGCGGAAAGAAAAGACCGAGGCTCAGGGTTTTTTGGTTACTTTTTGGCCGCCAAAAAGTGACAAGAATAAACCTATAGAAAACGGATTGATTGCTCAGAACATTGAATCTTCGCCGTATTAATGAAACTTTAGTAAAATAGATATGCTCCATTATTCTGTATAAGATAATTCTAAAGCCAAACTGTCTATTTCATTAAATTAAGGGTAGAACCTATTTTTTTTATACAAACTTTAATTTTCAGATTCCCAAGATTTGCATAGAAGTATTCTTTCACACGAAATCCATGGTCAAGAATGTTTTTTTCGAATTTGAATTAAGAACTTTTACTCTCCTTAGTCTGTAATTCGATTCAATACAATTCCTAAGTTTACTCCAAAAGAATAAGGCATAAAGTTTTGTGAATTAAAGCCACCTGCTGTATCTGGTGTTTTACCATAATTCATGACCGCTGTCTGGAAATAGGGAGTAAGTCGTAAAGCTAAATTATCAAATGCCTGATATTCCAATCCTATTGTCATTCGTATGCTTGCACCTAAAGCATTAAAAACCTCATTCGCATCGCTAATTAAGAATTCTGGATTAATCATAGTACCTGCAATAAGTTTGGTTTTATTGACAACTACAAAATCATAATTGATTCCGTAGAAAAGTCCGAAGTAGGTGAGATCATTGCGGTATGAAAAAGGGATCTCGATTGGACCAGCTCCATTGGAACTCAATCCTTTTCCATTCCAAGATTTTTGGTTGATCCCAATGCCATATACAAGGCTTAAATTTGGGATTTTAGATTGAACTTGGTATTGCACATTGAAGTCAAAAGATGAGGCTGGAGTTTGGGATGTCAGAAAACAGCCCTCGAAGCATTGGAATGATTGAAAAGGCTCTCCATACATTCCTGTATTTTGAACCCCTCCATTGAAGATGATTCGAGTTGCTTTTTTTTGAGCAAAGGCTTGACTCACCATAAGAAAGAGAATCACGGCTAAAAGGGATTTTTTCATTGCTATTTAGTTTATGCGTAACTAAACTAGTACTTTAAAAATTAATTCTTTGTTATTTTGAGTTTTTTTTAAAGATAAAAATTTCTAAATCAAGCATTTGTTCCTAACTGCTTAAATAACTGGACCGGTTTTGTTGCTTAAACTAGGAACA
>JAFMBQ010000632.1 GCA_017858365.1 Algoriphagus sp.
CTATCGAAACGCTGAGTCATACGATGTCCTCGCCCATTATCTCCTCCGGGAAGCTTGGTATTCCATTCGATTTCCAATTCAGCTGTACTTCCTGCTTTGATTGGGTCCAAAAGCGAAATCGTCGCGATGGTACTTTTAAGCCCCGAAGCCTTCAAAGCTGGAGGATCGTTTCTTCTAGATTGACCAGCATTCAGATCCACTATTTTCCCATCCACTTTGATGGAGGTAAGGATCATTCCATTTGTATTCTCAGCAGGCACGGAAGTCCCTCTGGGCACATCGCCACGGAAAACATTATGATCCAAACGAAGTACGATTTGTCCCAATTCATCTGGACTGGTGTTATGAATTATGATTTTCTCCGAACCTGTAATCGTCTGTGTGGAAGGATCCAAACTTGCCTTGATGGTAAAGTCTGTTTCCAACTGCCAATAGTTTGGCCCTGGTTTTCCTGAAAAATCTCGCGTCCCAGCTTCAAAGGCTTTACGAATGGAATTGGTCATCGGCACATCTTGCCGAATTACCCGACTTTGGGTTTCGACACTTGTACGCTGGGCTTTTGAGGGGGATTGCTGCGCGATTACCTGAAAACTTAATAACAAAAATGGCAAAAACAGGTTTCTCATGATGGAGTTGGATTTAAATCTTAATCAAAAAGTAATTAATTATTTACTAATCTGATTCTAAAAATCAGACGATCGGTAATTAAAAATTGAAATTTTACCTCCAGTATCATCTGATAAAATAAGAAACAATGTTTCTGTTTTTGATCAAGAAACTAGCTAGGATAATCCTTGGCATGGGTTTTTTAAAGATAATATTACTTTCTAGACTGCTATTAAGTCAAAAACGACTTCCTCTGAGACTTAAAAAAATATTAATCAAAAAAAACAGCTTGCCTGCATGCCAAATTCAATAACCAGTACAGCTCATCAACAGATTTGCACATTCACGCTGTTTAGATTTGAGGGACTAGATATGCTTTGGATTTTTGCTCAAATGCAACGTTCGTTGCCAAAATTTTCCCAAGTACAAGGATTGAAATTTTTCAAATTAATGGGTAGTGGAGGTAATAATGGGTTTTCGAGAATCTTAAACCCAAATGTGTATGTGTTCCATGGTGTTTGGAACTCGGAGGAAGATGCTCAAAAATATTTTCAGCAGTCAGCTCATTTTAATGAATTTAAGTCCCGCGCTACTGAGGTTTATACAGTCTTTATGCGTGCCACAAAATCTTATGGATCTTGGTCTGGTGTAAATCCCTATGACCAAACTTTCCCAATTCAAGAAGGGAAAATAGCTGTAATTACTCGGGCAAAGATAAAACTGAGGTATTTGCCTAAATTTTGGAATTATATCCCCAAACTAAGTCAAAAATTAGAAGACCAAGATGGCTCCATTTTCTCGATAGGAATCGGAGAATATCCTTGGTTTATGCAGGCTACATTCAGCCTTTGGAAGGATTTGGATTCAATGAAAGCCTATGCCTATCAAAGTGATCTTCATATAAAAGTAATTCGAAAGACTAGAGAACTTGGCTGGTATAGTGAAGACTTGTTTGCCAATTTTTCTCCCTATCACACTGAAGGGAAATGGACCGGTATAGATCTGCTGCAAATAAACTAACACCACTGTTTTCGTATCTACTTTGATTGAAGTGAGTTACTACTTGGCACATCTCCTCTGAAAACATTATGATCCAATACAAGGATTATCGAGCCCAAATCATGAGGAAAAATATAATGGATAATGATTTTCTCAAAACCCGGAATCATCTGTTTGGCTGTATCAAGACTTGCTTTGATGGTGAAGTCTTTCTCCAAATGCCAATAGTTTGGCCCTGGTTTTACTGAAAAATCTCGTGTCCCAGCCTCAAAGGCTTTGCGAATGGAATTGGTCATCGGCGCATCCTGCTGGATCACCAGACTTTTGATTTCGACACTTGTACGTTGGGCAGTAAGATTGAGTAGCTTCAAAAGCAAAAATTAGAAAGAAATACCTCATTTAATTTCTGTTTAATTGAAATAAAAAATGCGGGATTTTTCTTTCATTCCAGACACAAACCTCCTGATATCAAGTAAAAAAATTGAATATATTTTCCTTAATCATACGATTATAGTCGAATTGAGCAGTCAATTGTTTGAATATCATAAGTCTTAGGGGTGTTATTTTTTTACCTTTAATAAAAAAAAGAATAACATGGCAAAATTCAGTTTGACTATAAATGGTACGACCAAACAAGTTGATGTAGACCCAAATACTCCAATGCTGTGGGTCCTTCGTGATCACATCGGTTTGGTAGGGACCAAATTTGGCTGTGGGATCGCTCAATGCGGCGCTTGCACCATCCATTTGAATGGTGTAGCGGTACGTTCCTGTCAGCTACCTATCTCGAATGTTGAAAATCAAGAAATCACTACCATAGAAGGTCTTTCTGAGAATGGTGATCATCCAGTTCAGCAGGCTTGGATGGAGCATGATGTACCTCAATGTGGCTATTGCCAGGCTGGGCAGATTATGACCGCATCTGCTTTCTTAAAGGACAATCCTAATCCAAGTGATTTGGAAATCGAAAATGCCATGAATGGAAACATCTGTAGATGTGGAACCTATCTACGAATCAAAGCAGCTGTCAAGACCGCTTCACAAAATCTTTAATCCCCCAAATGATGAATCAATTAAATAAAAAACTT
>JAFMBQ010000633.1 GCA_017858365.1 Algoriphagus sp.
TAATTCAGTTTCCTTTTCTGGATCTATTCCATTAACGACTCCGGTCAAATCGATGCTTCCTACATTATAAAAAACCTGTGAAGCGATTTTTGAACTCACTCCTCTGACTCTCGAATCTTCAGATAGTGTCTGGAGAATCGGTTCTGAATTATAGATTGCCAACCTAGAATTGCTGGGCTTGATGGATCGAATTACATTGATTCCTGAACCTAATTCTGGGGAAAGATCGATAGGTTGATTCGGATTGGGTTTGATCTGATTGTAAAATCGGATATGTGGCGTTCGATTGAGAACCAATCCATCTAGAAGTGTATTCAGTCCATTCATGAATCCCAAAAGGGATATAAACATGGTGATACTGAATGTGACTCCAATAGCAGCCACCATGGTTTGTTTGCCGCGGGCAAACATCAATGCTCTGGCGAGTTCTAAAATCAGCGACCACTTCATAGGCTTGGTTTGCGGATCCTGGTTGAAGAACTAATTCCCTCGAGTATTTCTGCAAATTGGTAGTTTCGAATTCCAACTTTGACTGGAATACTATCTCCTGTTTCATTTAGGACAAATTCATCATCGATCAGATAGCTTCTGGGAATGATTAGGGCATTTTCTTTGACTTCCAAAATAATATTAGCCTCTAGAGTCAAGTTGGGATATAGTTTGGGTGGAGCCTTCGTGAAGGTAGCTTCGATGGTAAAGCTTTTAGTGTTAGAATCCATGATAGGATAGATTTTAACCACTTGCGCCTCAAAGACCTCCCCTTTATAACTATCCATGAATACGAGAATCGGCTGGTCCAATTTCACTTTGGAGATATCATATTCATCGACCTTCAATTCTAAGAGAAATTCGCTGGAACTTCCTAAAACTGCCAAAGCAATTTGTGGGGTGACCATTTCCCCCCTTTCCTTGAGTAAGGCATAAAGCGTCCCTTTGATTTTGCTCTTCAGGATGTAATCACTTTCGAGGACTCGGCTGATTGCAAGATTTTTTGAAGCATTTTTTTCGTTGAATTCGATCTCTTTTCTCAGGTCCTCGTAGCGTAATTGCGCCGCGCCAAAAGCGGTAGTTGAATTTTCATAAGCTAATGCGCGCTGTTCTAATTCCACTTCTGTCCCTATATTTTGCTTCCAAAGATGTTTTTGCCGCACGTATAGCAAAGAATCGTTGCGCATTTTACTTTTTGTCAGATCGATGGTGAGTTGCAGATCTCTGAGTTTAGTTAGGTTTGTGTTTACATCTGCATAATTACGTGCGATTTCCGCACTTTCTCGACCTAGTTTTTCCCGCTCGGAGTAAACGGCCAAGATTGGAGTCCCGATATCCACACTGTCTCCCTCAGTGACAAATACTTCTTGAATCGGACCCGAAGCGTTGGTAAAGGCATTGTACTGATCGACTGCTAGGATTTGTCCAGAAGCATAAACAGATTCTGAGATTTTTCCGGTTTCAGGGAAAATCAAATTTTCATCTTCACCACTACAGGAAAAAAGCAGAAAAAAAGGAAGAAGGGCACCAAAGAAGATCGAAGCGATAAATCGAGAATCTAGGAAGTCTTTCATGGTTAAGTTTTCTCCAAATTAATCATTTCATTTAAAAACATTAGATGACTATTGTCATATTGCAGGGAAATAGCTCTTCAGATATTTAGAATTTGTTAGAGCTAAAAAAAACAATTTGCCTTCCTTTCTTTTTGTATTTGAAAACACCAATTCATGAAATTTAAGTTACTCCCTATCATTTTTTTGATAGTTTTTAGCAGTTGCGCTTTCCAATCTATTCATCGATCCAAGAATATCACATATCTCGAAGAAGATTCGGTAGAAAATTTACCTGAGAAACAGTTGAACGTATTCTACCAGAAAAAAGGAAAAGATCTTCCCGTGATGATCTTTATCCATGGAGGAAGTTGGGATAAAGGGAATAAAGAGATTTATGATTTTTTGGGGAGCAGGATGGCTCGAAGAGATGTGGTCACAGTGATTATTGATTATCCATTGGCATCCACCTACCAAGTACCTTCGATGGAAAAGGCAGCAGTAAGGGCGGTGAAATGGGTTTATGAAAACATCGAAAACTATGGTGGAGATCCGAAAAACATCTTTATTTCAGGTCATTCTGCTGGAGGACATTTAGCAGCTTTGGCGGCAATCAAGAAGGAACCCTATGAAAAATTGGGTTTTGCCAATCCATTAAAAGGGGCAATACTAAATGATCCTGCAGGTTTGGATTGGTATTGGTTTCTTACCAAACAGAAGGATGAGCCTGACGGGAAAGAAAATTACAATGCATTCACAGATGACCCAGCGGTT
The DNA here is from genome assembly GCA_017858365.1 of Algoriphagus sp. Lineage (GTDB taxonomy): Bacteria > Bacteroidota > Bacteroidia > Cytophagales > Cyclobacteriaceae > Algoriphagus. Next base: position 2,313 of record JAFMBQ010000633.1, read on the forward strand.
TGGAAGGAATATTCTCCAATTTACTTTTTAGATGGAAGTGATATCCCGATTTTGATTATGGAAGGGGAGCGGACTTATCCGGGAATTCGGCTGACCGTGGATAGATTTCGGAAAACAGCTTCTGAAAAAGGGACAGATTTGAGTTATTCTTACTATGAGCAGAAAAAGCATATTCCGATGATCACTCAGTTTTTCTGGACTTGGAGCAAGGGTTATGATGATGTATTGGGGTTTATTGAGGCGGAGAAGTAATCGAAATTCTCTTTTTGGGAAGTAGGTAGTTAGGAACTTATTCCCTTTCTAATTATTTTCATAATCCTGCTATTGACGATTTCAGCTAAATTCCAGTCGTACCCATCAAAGTTGGTGGTATTGTTAAA
>JAFMBQ010000634.1 GCA_017858365.1 Algoriphagus sp.
CTTGGAAGTTTAGGCTGCAAAGGAATTATCATAATTAATTGTTAATAAATGAAATTCATTTCAATTAAAGCCAACGACACTCTTTTTTTTAGAGATGGTCGTCCTTTTTCAATGGGTGACGACTCTTTTGCATCTAGTATATTTCCACCCCCACCATCAGTAATCTATGGAGCTTTGCGAACAGCTTATATGAGTAACAAATGCGAAAATGGGGTTGACTTGAATGAATGGATTCCTAAAACAGAGGCCCTAGAATTAACATCAATTTTGTTGCATGATAAAGAAAATGTGTATTTTCCTATGCCTGAAGATCTTCTGGTTTTAGATTCAAATAATCAACTTACAGATAGTCAATTCAAAACTATACAACTTGAATTGGATTTAAAACCATCATATTCCAATTCATTGACAGATTATCATTTGACTAAAAATGATAAAATTAAAGGAAAAAAGATTGAAGGTCAAAAAATAATATCTGCCATAGGTCTAGAAAATTATCTGAATAAAGCTAAAAATCCAGTAGCATGGTTGCTTTCAAGTTTTTATGAAAATGAAATGAAAACAGGTATAGGTAGGAATAAGTTAAGCCATGTGGCAGAAAATGGAAGACTTTATCGAATAAATACTTACCGTCCCGCAAAAGAAATTGGAGGTAAAATAAAGCATTTGAAAATACAAATTGGATATAAGGGTTTAGATGATTTTCCCAATAATGGTATATTGGCCTTAGGAGGGGAACGCCGTACCGCTTCATTTAATCATTTAGAGGGAATTCAAATAGATTTACCCAATATTGAATCTAATCGATTCAAAATATATTTGAGTACCCCTGCCGTTTTTGTTACAGGTTGGTATCCCAAAACTTTATTTGAAAAACACGACCTTAAATTATTGGCTGCTAATGTGGGTTCACCTATGCATTTGGGAGGTTGGGACCTTAGACCCAAAAATAATTCCAGCATTTTAAAGCCTCAGCCAAAACCTATGCTTCAATTTGTACCTGCTGGTTCTGTTTTTTATGTTGAAGCAAAAAATATTGAATCTGCTTACGAATCTGCTCGAAAAATCCATGCTTGCTCAATTTCTGATAAAATCAATGATACTGATTATGCCAGGCAAGGCTTTGGAATTGCTTATATTGGTAAAATTTAAACTATGATTCACATAATTACAACCGTTGGAACTTCTTTAATGTCAAATGCAGGAAAAAAAAGTACTGAATTAGACGACAATACTTTTAATATAAGTGATTTTGAAAATCAAAACACCAATACTCAAAAGACAATATATAAGTATAAAGTTGAATTAAAGGAATACATTCAAAGAAAACAAAATAAATCTTGTGCAGAGATTTCCAGTATTTGTAAAATTGATTCTAAAGAAGAAAGTTTTATACATCTAATATGTACTGAGACCATATCATCTTATTTATGTGGTATAGTGCTCAAGGAACATTTCGGAGACCGTGCAAAACTATATTACGTTAAGGGGCTTCAAGTGGTTGATGCTAATGTTTTTCAAAACACAGGCTTTTTTAACCTTGTTGAAATAATCAAAAGTATATGTGATGGAATAACAGATATAAAAGTTTTTAATATTTCTGGGGGTTATAAAGCAATCATTCCTGTTATGACCATTTTGGCACAGCTTGAAAAAGCATCAATTTATTATACATTTGAAGATAGTGAAGATTTAATTGAAATTGCTAATTTACCAATAAATTTTGATTGGGAAATAATTGAACGTCATGTTCAGTTATTGCATAATGATACTAAACGTAAAAATTCTTCCTTAGAAATAAGAGAAGAATTAGTGGATCTTAGATTGATGAAACCTGAGGGAAATGAACTAACCGTTATAGGGCAACTTATTTCAAAATATTCTAATAGAGAGAGTCCATTTACAAGAACCATATTTGGTTATTTTATGGAGTACAAGTTTCACGAAACCTTATCAAAAGAGTATGGTGCAGATAAAGTTGAACATAGTGTTAGGGTTATTGGAATGAATTCCTCTGACATTGACATTCTAATTACTCCTGAACTTGGAAAATTTATTGCGATTGAAATAAAGCCGATTAACATACTTCAGTATGCGTATAAAATGAAGGACGTTGGAGTTAAAATGTCAGAAAGAATTAAAGGCCTGCTTTCTGAACGGAAAGGCAAAATTGACGAAATATGGCTGATGGTTTATACCTTAGGAGGAATAATTAAAGAAAACTTTTTATTAGATGATGTAGCAAAGAAAAATATTGATGAATTAATAGAAATGATTAAAAATGAATTTAATTATCCAGTGGTATTTAGGGTCAAGCATTATATGGTTCAAGCAAATAAATTGAACCAAGAAGATTTTATTTATAAAAAATTTATGAAATCACCACTTAAATATGATGAAATTCAAGAATTATTTTCTTATGAAATCAAGAATTAATTTCAAAACCCAAATTTTTTAAGTAGTATGAAAATTATTACGACAGTAGGAACTTCTTTATTACAAAATGCAGGTGTATGTGCTGGAGAATTAGATAAAATACCTTTTAATATTGATTTATTTTACATGGAACAGGACAATGAAACATCAAAACACCTGAAAAAACAATTAATAAGCCTTGAAAAATATCTTGATGTAAATGGAAAGATAAGTTGTGCGGAGACAGCAAGCATAGACAAAATTGATTCTGAATGTA
>JAFMBQ010000084.1 GCA_017858365.1 Algoriphagus sp.
ACGGACATTACCAAAGAGGGAAAGTACCTGTTCTACCAAAATGAGGCCGGTGAAAAAATTCAAATCAAACGAATTTATAATCGGGTGATTTTTGACGAGTTGGATCTTAGAAAAGACCTCCAACTCCAATTCAGTTTTCAAGATGAATTGGATGTGGAATGGGCTGGACATCCCAATTGGTACACAAGGATATCAAAATTTATACTCCCGTACCTCGAGGGAGAATATTTCATCGAGACCAAGCTTTTAAGCGAATTGGAAGAGATCCCTTCCGATTTGGAGAATTATGTATTGAAGCCTTTATTCTCATTTTCAGGCACTGGGGTTGTTTTTCATGTCACTCAAGAAGCTATCGATGCGGTAAAGGAAAAGGATTTATATATCCTCCAGAAGAAAGTCCATTACAAGCCAGTTATCCAAGCTCCAGAGGGAGAGATCAAAGTTGAAGTGAGAATGCTTGCCCTTTGGCCTAAAGATGAGGAGCGGCCGCAATTCGTCTGCAACCTGACTCGATTAAGTCGCGGCGAAATGATCGGAGTCAAATTCAATAAAGACAAAGATTGGGTGGGTGGTTCGATTGGGTTGTTCCCTAAATAAAAATGCGGCTCAGCCGCATTTTTATTTAGGGAATCCAATTAGCTGGATCGCTACGCCAAGCACCAAGTGGTTCGAGTGTATCGTCCTTAATATATTTGCCGTGAACGGCACGTGTAAGCATCGCCTCATAATGACTCAAACAAACGAGCTTTACGCCTGCTTCTTCAAAATTTTTGGCAGCTAAATCAAACCCATAACTGAAGATTGCTACCATACCCAGCACTTCAAATCCAGCGTCTCTCAAATCCTTGGTAGCTTTGAGTGAACTTCCACCTGTAGATATTAGATCTTCCACTACTACAACTTTTTGACCCGGCACCACTTTTCCCTCGATCATATTTTCCATGCCATGACCTTTAGGCTTGGATCTTACATAAATAAAGGGAAGGTCCAAATCATTTGCTAAAAGTGCGCCTTGAGGAATTCCGGCAGTTGCTACACCTGCAATTGCCTCTACATTTGGAAAATAATGCTGGATGCTTTTGATCAAATTTTCTTTGATCATGGTCCGAACTTTTGGGAAGGAGAGGGCTAGCCTATTGTCACAATAAATTGGAGATTTCCATCCAGATGCCCATGTAAATGGTTTGTCAGGCTGCAATCTTATTGCTTGGATTTCCAATAATTTATCAGCGACTTCCGCTGCAACATTTGGGTCTAAAATTTCCATACCTCAAAAATAAGAGATTAAGCTTGGCTAAGGTTGTGGCAACTGAAAAAAATATGCATTTTTGGTTTTATCCACCCAGCCGACTTACGATTCGACCATGAGAATCTTTGTGAATGACAAGCCCCTTGATTTAATTAGTTACGACGAATTAGATCCCAATAAGCATTTTGAATCCATTTATTTCCCCGCAGATTTACTTCCAGCTCAGGCGCAATGGGGAGATGATTTGCTGATTCATGAGCCTTCTAATGATCTTATTTTAAGTTTACTTTATACGCTGAGAACGCGTAAACTTAAAAAACTAGACTCTATCACTTTGGTAACCAAGGATAAAGCAGCACTCAAAAAATTTGTAAAGAGTAGGTTTTTGACCATCAAGGCTGCCGGAGGAATCGTGACCAAGAAAGATAAACTCCTTTTGATCTATCGTCTCGGTAAATGGGATTTTCCTAAAGGGAAATTTGATAAAGGAGAAACTCCAATTCAATGTGCTCTTCGGGAGGTAGAGGAAGAATGTGCGATCAAAGTCAAAGCAGGAAAACCGATTGTTAATACTTGGCATACCTACACCCAAAACAGAAAGAGTATTCTAAAAAAAACCTATTGGTATTCGATGGATTGCTTGAGCGATGATAAGATGACTCCTCAGCGAGAGGAGGGGATTGAGGATATTCGTTGGTTTTTTGAAGCTGATGCGAAAATCGCTTTGGTCAATTCGTATCCTTCGATGCGCTATTTATTTAAGCATTTTCTAAAATCTCACCCAAAAGCTCAAAGCTTGTAAGGAATAAACTCGCTGACATCTCCGCCAAACTTGTGGACTTCACGGATAATCGTCGAGCTAATTGCCGCAAAGCGGGGAGAAGTAATAAGGAAGACGGTTTCTAAATCTGCATTCAGGTAGCGATTCATCTGACTTATCGTATTCTCATATTCAAAATCAGTCGTATTACGGAGTCCTCGTACTAGAAAATTGGCTCCATGTTTTTTAGCCAATGTTGAAGTGAGTTCATTATACACAATCACTTTGACACGATCCATATCTTGATACACCTCATCTATTTTTCTGACCATCATATCGATGTCGAAGTACCGATTTTTCTTGGTTGAATTATAGCCTACACCAATTATCACTTCATCAAAAATTCCTAAACTCCGAATAACAATGTCATGATGTCCAAGGGTATAGGGATCAAAAGATCCAGGAAATATGGCGATCTTTTTCATAAGTTAGACAAATTGCCAGTTCACCTCAAAAAGACTTAGATGCTTCAAATTTTTAAACCCATGGGTATAGCTTTGATTAGCTGAGGCCTCAATCATCCTGAAATTATTAAAATAAGATTTACCCCACTCTTCATTGATTCCCTTTGCATCAGGCTCATTAAAAACACTGATTCTAACCAGATTTCGATTGTACTCTAATTGCTTAACCAGTATCAAAAGATACTTGAGAATATCTTCCAAAGAATTGATCTCAAATATGTTGAAAATAGTTAACTCCTGATCTGTAAATGCTGCTGAGTACATATTTCCATCAAAAACGTAGATCATAATCTCCTGTCCTATCAGATTGAAACGCTCTTTAAATAAATAAGAGAGAAAAGAAACTGAACCGTGGTGAAAACTAAGGTCTGAAAATCTTGCACTTAGCGTTTTAAACAACTTTCCGGAAATCCCAGAAAGAACCTGCAGGTTGTTACTATCCAACGCTGTGTTGAAGTAGAAAGGATTATCTAGTGTCTTACCTGAAAATTCTAAATAGACCGCTTCTTGCCCAGGCTGATAAAGTACACCCGGAACGAGCGCAAAATAAGGCGAATGAAGATAGATTTTGGCAGGAACATCAGCCCGAAGAAGTGGGTCTGTCAGGATGAGTTTTTCTAAACTATCTGAATTTAGTGAATGATAGGAATGAATACAGATCGTATTTTCATTCTCATCTTTTGTAAAAATCTGGACAGAATTAGGGTATAAAAAAAGTGACAGATAAGATGCATCCTGCAAATCAAATCTGTCACTTTTATAGACTTTAAGCTTGTTTTCCAAAATTTTGGTACTTATTTCCAATTACCTTCAGTCGAAGCATCAGTTCTTGAACCAACCTTTAAAGCTTTTTCATTATTATTTAACTTTCTAGCTGGATTGATCGGAGCAGGGTCTCTGATTTCGAAGACGCTTACATCATAATTATTTCGCTCAACCTTATCTGCGAAGAATTCAAACATTTTTCCACCAGACCCAGGTACAACTGCAAGCGCCTCCAAATTGAAATCTGGATATTTGCGGTCATTGAACAAGGAGTCAATTACATTCACGGAGCCAAGAGTATCAAATTTTACAGTGATTTCTTCTTTTCCGTATTCCAGAAGCTTTGTTGTTTCGGTTCGTTGAACAAGCCAAATTTTACCTTCTGTGATAAACTTCTTCAAATCGTTCCAATTGCCAGCATATTCTCCGTTGGAAGCTTGGTAGGCTAATTCAGCATCTCTGAGCATTTGCAGCTTCTCGATGATTGCAGCTTCAATCAGTGCAATTTTTTTCTCTTCTTCAACCACATTATCTACGCCCTTCCAAAGAAGGTATCCAAGACCTATGGCCACTACGAAGAACACTAAGGATAGTAATTTTGGTAAATTCATTTTGCTAAAATTTTTAAATCTGGGTAAGGTTGAAGGTTATTAAAACGTGCTATTTTAGAGATTTATTTTCAAAATTAAAATATCCTCGCAATAATACTAGGTCCTTTAAGGATTTAATTCCCCAAAAGATTTGATGAAGGGCTTCTTTGGGCAATAATTGGAGTTCATTTATGTCCATCCAGCGGATTTCAGCTAATATTTGATTGTTTAAAAATAATTCAGGATCAGTTCCAAGAATTAACTGCCCTCCTATTTTTTGCACTGAAAAGAAATGCTCCATTCCATGAAGTGGCGGATCAAGATATTCATGGACAAATAAGTAATTTTCAACAAATACTTCCAAACCTGTCTCTTCAGAAAATTCTCGAATCAGATTATTTCTCGCATTTTGCCCAAAGATCATTCCTCCTCCAGGCACCGACCAAAGCACTTTCCCATTTCCCATGAGATGCTTCACCATTAGGATTTTTTCATTCTGAATCAAAATTCCATTTACTCGAACTCGGAGCTGATTTCCAAACTTTGATTCGATTTCCTTGCTGATATTGTCCTTTGCCATTTACATTCGTACTATGTCCAAAGATAAGGAGCCTTCTTTCAAACCTTCACATTTACTTACTGCTAATTTCCCCTTTTCGCCAACTTCTGGTCAGGCTGAATTTTTTAAAAAAATGGATCAGTATCTGCTTTTACCAGCTGAATCCAAACCCACTTTTGTACTACGGGGATATGCAGGTACAGGAAAGACTTCTGTGATCTCTGCTTTGGTCAAGTCTCTTCCAAAATTATCCATGCGCTCACTTCTGCTGGCTCCGACTGGTCGCGCTGCTAAAGTGATGAGTAATTACAGTGGAAGGCCTGCGTATACCATTCACAAAATCATCTATAAGCCAAAAGGAGAGGATGGATCCCTGAGTGGAGGATTTATTCTTCAAAAAAATTATTACAAGGACACCGTATTCATTATCGACGAATCTTCCATGCTGGCTGATGATGGTGGAATGTCTGGTAATCTATTAGGCGATTTAATCACATTTGTTTTTTATGGAGCGGGTAACCGTTTAATATTGGTTGGGGATACTGCCCAGCTTCCCCCCATCGGAAGTGATTATAGTCCAGCGCTGGCGGCCGGCTATTTATTAAGGCACTTTAGGTTGGATGCTGATCATATAGAGCTCACCGAAGTGATGCGTCAAAAATTGGAATCTGGGATTTTATTCAATGCTACTAATCTGAGGGATCAGTTGAAGAATGAAAAACCTGCCATTCAGATTGCTACCAAAAGCTTTTCGGATATCTTCAAAATGACTGGAGAGCGACTTGAAGATGGCTTACGCTATGCCTATGATAAATATGGTACAGAGAATACCACTATCATCACGCGCTCTAATAAGGCTGCCGTTCAGTACAATCAGTACATCCGGCGAGTAATTCATTTCTTTGAAGATGAAATCAGCTCTGGGGATCTATTGATGATTGTGAAAAACAATTATACCTACATGGCAGAATCAGATCGCGTGAATTTCTTGGCGAATGGAGATATGGCTGAGGTGATGAAAATTAGAAATTTTGAAGAGTTTTATGGATTTCGGTTTGCGACACTTGAATTGAGACTTCTTGACTATCCAGATGAGCCAAATTTTGAAGCCAAAGTGATTTTGGACACCCTTCATTCCCCAAGCCCCTCGCTGACCAGAGATCAATACAGAGATCTTTATCGGCAGGTTTCGGAGGATTATGAAGATGTGGCTAGCAAAGTAGAGCGTAAGGAACTGATCAAAAAAGACCCCTTCCTAAATGCACTTCAGATCAAATTTGCTTATGCGTTGACTTGTCACAAAGCTCAGGGTGGTCAGTGGAAGGCAGTTTTTGTGGATCAGGGATATTTACCGGAAGATAAAGTGGATCGTGATTTTACCCGATGGCTTTATACCGCAATTACTCGAGCTACAGAAGAATTGTATTTGGTGAACTTTGACCAGACCTTTTTCTTCAAGAACAAAAGTGAAGGAGAATTTAACTGATTTTAGGAAATGGAAATCTATCAGTAATGGATATTTGGCACTATTTTTTCTACTTTTGTTTACTCAACTGCGTAGCTTTATGTGTTGAATTCAAATAGTATTTAAGACTTAAACAGTATGAAATCATGAAAAAATTAAGCGTTTTATTTACAATAGTTGCTTTTGTCTTTGCATTTCAGGCAAATGCACAGGAGTCAGGTGCGACAATCATATTTAAAGAAAAATCCATCAATTTTGGAGATATTACTCAAGGCGATAAAGTATCTCATACTTTCACATTCACCAATTCTGGAAATTCGCCATTGATCATCTCGAATGTTGCAGTGACTTGTGGATGTACTGCCACTAATTGGCCAAAAGAACCAATCGCACCAGGCAAAACTTCAGAGATTTCTGTTTCTTTTAATTCTGCAGGGAAAATGGGGGCTCAGAACTCAGTTATTCGGATTTATTCCAATGCCTCCGAGCCGATCGAGAAAGTATCGCTGATCTCCAATGTATTGCCAAAAACCAACTAATCGAATTAATCCATAGGATTAAACTAACCTCGAATGCTATTCGGGGTTTTTTTTATGAATTATTTCCGATCAGAACTTTATCTCCTGATCTTAGTGTTGCCACCTAGTTACTATGAAAAAAACACAAAGAATGCCTAAGGAAAAGCGAGTTACCATGAGCTCGGTTTTCAAAACAATCATTTGGCCAAGGAGAAAGCATCTTTTTTTAGGCTTATTCCTGATTATTATAAGCCGACTAGCCAGTTTGGTCCTTCCTGGAGCTTCAAAAATCCTAATCGATGATGTTATCCCAAGTAATGATCTCGACAAGCTCAAATGGCTTATTATTGTCGTAGTAGGAGCTATAGTAGTACAGTCTGTGACTTCTTATGCCTTGACCCAGATCTTAAGTGTGGAGGCTCAAAATCTAATTTCCAAACTCCGATCCCAAGTGCAAGCGCATATCATTAAGTTACCGATACGGTTTTTTGATAATACCAAGACTGGGGAGTTGGTTTCCAGAATTATGACTGACGTAGAAGGTGTTAGAAATTTGGTGGGAACTGGATTTGCACAGATGATTGGAGGGATTTTGACAGCCATAATTTCATTATTTCTGCTGATCAGTATCAGCCCAATGATGACGCTTTATGTGCTTGCTCCAGTTGTTATTTTCGGATTGGTTTCTTTGAAAGCTTTTGGGAAAATCAGACCTATCTTTAGGGAAAGAGGTAAGATCAACGCTCAAGTGACCGGTAGACTAACCGAAACGTTGGGAGGAATTCGAGTGATTAAAGGCTTTAATGCGGAAGCACAAGAGATCCGGACTTTTGCAAAAGGGGTTGATGAGCTTTTTCAAAATGTAAAAGCAAGCTTAACTGCTACGAGCCTCGTCACCTCAGCAGGTGCGCTTTTATTAGGCTTGGCTTCGGCAGGAATCATGGGAATGGGTGGTTATATGATCATGGAAGGGGAGATGACTTTCGGAGATTTTCTTGCTTTTACACTCTACTTAGGTTTTATGATCGCTCCAATCGTCCAGATGTCAAATATTGGATCTCAACTCACCGAGGCTTTTGCCGGACTTGATCGAACCGAAGAGATTATGAATTCCCCCTTGGAAGCCGATGATCGAAAGCGGACTTTGGCAATCCAAGATTTCAAAGGAGACATCGTTTTTGAAGATGTGGCATTTGCCTACGAAGAAGATAAAGAAGTGATCAAAGGAGTGAGCTTTTCTGCTCCAGCAGGTTCGGTGACCGCATTGGTGGGAACTTCAGGTTCTGGAAAAACGACTATCGCTGGCCTTGTAGCAACTTTTTTAAATCCTGATTCTGGAAAAATCACTCTAGATGGTTATGATTTACAAACTATTACTTTGGAATCTTTTCGCTCCAGATTAGGAGTGGTACTTCAGGATGATTTCCTTTTTGAAGGTACGATTCGGGAAAATATCCTTTTTCCAAGACCCGATGCATCTGAAGCCCTACTAGCTCAAGCAGTCCAGGCAGCGCATGTTCAAGAGTTTACCGACCGATTTGAGGATGGTTTAGACACGTTAATCGGCGAAAGAGGGGTGAAGCTATCCGGCGGGCAACGACAGCGTATCGCTATCGCTAGAGCTATTTTAGCAGATCCGAAAATTTTGATCTTGGATGAGGCAACTTCCAATTTGGATACCGAATCAGAAACGCTGATCCAGGCGAGTTTGAAGGAATTGATGAAAGGCCGAACCACCTTTGTTATCGCACACAGATTAAGTACTATTCGCCAAGCGGATCAAATCTTAGTGGTCGAACAAGGAGAAATTATCGAGCGTGGAAGACATGACGAATTGATTGCTTTGCAAGGAAGGTATTATCAGCTCTTTACTTATCAGTCCAGAATTTAGTGGAAATAGTTTTTCTATAATCTCTAAAATTAGCATTAGGGAAATAGGGTAGTAGAAGAGGTTGCTTTGGGAGTTTTTGCTTTTGAATTTATTGTCAGAAGGGTGACTGTGATCAAAATAAAAAGCATTCCGATCCAGTCCATCAGCCCAAAATAAACTCCAAGCCAGACTACTGCGGTTCCTGCTGCAGCTAGTGGTTCGACACTACATAGCAAACTGGCGTAAGTTGCGCCAATAATACTTACAGAGCTTAGAAATAAATAAAAAGCGAGCACCGTCCCGAAAAGGATAATGTATCCAAAAGCAAGGAAGGTCTGTAAATCCCAAATCCCTTGAATCTCCCAGGGTTTCATGATAGGCGCCATCATTAATCCTCCCAAAAACATGGCCCATCCGGTGACTGTGGCGGGAGAGAATTTGCGTAATAATCCTGCGGGATAAATGGTATAAAAAGCCAATGCTAATGCGGAAAGTAATCCCCAAATAAAAGCTTCACTGCTAATCACCAAGGTGTCAAAACTTCCATGGGTCACCAATAGGAATGTTCCCGTGAGTGCCAATCCAAGCGCGATATATTCTGCCATAATAGGCCAACGTCGGTTTTTGATTGCAAAATAGGTGACCACGAGGACCGGGCCCAAGTATTGTAAAACCGTAGCTGTAGCGGCATTTGAAAGTGAGATGCTGTAGAAATAAGTGAATTGGACGGCAACCATTCCGAGAATACTAAAAAGGAAAATTTGAAGTATATCAAGAGGTTTTTTCCAGATTTGGAACGTGTCTCTTTGCCTTCGGGAAAGGGAGTAAATCAGCAAAATGAGACCTCCCAATAACAGTCTCCAACATACTAACCAAGCTGGACTTAGGCCCTTTTCCTCAAAAAGAAATTGGGCGAAAGTGCCTGAAATACCCCAAAAAATGGCTGAAACAATAACCATGATCACGCCTGGGACTTTTTGATAAGCAGTTGGGATATTCGTCAGAGAGATCATTACAAAAGGATATTGCTTAGCTAGTCTTAAATTAATTTACCTAAATCTCGGATCACTTTTACTGAGTCGGAGATTTTGCTGACATGATAAAATCGTTCATGGATAACTTCATGGGCAATAGTTTCATGCTCCCAAGTGATATGAAAAGGAATATGAATCCCAAAGCCTCCTAGATCTAACACAGGCAAGATATCGGACTTCAGGCTGTTTCCCAGCATCAAAAATTCATCGGCCTGAATATCTAAATGCTTCAGTAGTTTTTTGTAATCAGGGGTTTTCTTTTCACTCATCACTTCGATATGGTGGAAATGAGAAGCAAGTCCTGATTTTTTCAATTTACGTTCCTGATCGAGCAGGTCCCCTTTTGTAGCTAGAACAATTCGAAAGTCACCGTTTAGTTCTCGCAAAACTTCTTCTACACCCGGAAGGAGTTCCACTGGTTTTTCCAGCATTTCTCTTCCTATTTTAATGATTTTATCGATCAAAATTAAGGAGATTTTCTGATCAGAAATCCGCATTGCTGTCTCAATCATCGAGAGCATAAAGCCTTTGATCCCGTAACCGTACAGATTGAGATTTTCGATTTCGGTTCGGTAAAGCTCTTTGAGTGAACTGTGCCGAGGCATAAAATCCTCAAGAAGTTCCGCGAATTTTTCTTCTGCTTCACGGAAAAAAGGTTCATTCACCCAAAGTGTATCATCTGCATCAAATGCGATAACTTTTATACCCATAAGAAAATCAATTTAGAATAACCAGCTCTTTTTAAAGGGCTTTCATCCAGTCTAATAAAACATCTCGCCAGTTTTCTACTGGACCTTTTCCCATTCCAAAAGCAAATCCATGACCTCCTTTAGGGTATACATGAAGCGAAGCAGAAACTCCTTTTGCCCGAAGGGCGGCATAATAAAGTAGGGAATTTTCTACCGGAACTCCAGTATCATCTCCGGCATGAACGAGAAAGGTAACTGGCGTTTCTTCGGTTACATTCAACTCAGCAGAGAATCGTTTTTTTAATTCCTCAGTTTGATTTTCTCCCAAAAGCGCTTTCATCGATCCAGAGTGAATGGCAGGATTAACAAAAGTAATTACCGGATAGACTAAAATTGAAAAATCAGGTCGTGCAGAAAGTGCATCTACCGCATCCATAGCCCGATCAACTGTATGTGAATATTGGGTGCTGAGTGTCGAAGCCAAATGTCCACCTGCTGAGAATCCCATGATCCCGACTTTGGTTGGGTCAATATTCCAGCCTGAAGCATTTTGCCGAACCAAGCGAATCGCTCGCTGTGCATCCATTAGAGGGACTTCTTTTGGATCTGTCAGTGAAGCGGATTTTGGAAGGCGGTATTTAACTACAATTCCAGCAATGCCCTGAGAGTTGAGCCATTTGGCAAAATCAGTGCCCTCCCAATCATAGGCTAAAATACTGTAGCCTCCGCCTGGGAAAATGACTACTGCCTGACCGGTTGCTATCTGCTTTGCAGGAAGATATACCTCGATGGTTGGGATCTGCACATTCCCAATTCTGATGATTCCCTCAGACACGACTTCCTCCTTGAGATCCATTTCCTTTTGAAGTGGAGGTGTACCATTCCAAAGTGGTAGCGTAATATTTTGTGCTTGAATAGGGAAAATCATCATAGCGAATGCAAATAGGATAAGAATTGATTTCATGGGTTTGAAGGTTATGTTGAGGCTAAATTTTTTGCGCGGAGGCTAAATAGTAAAACCATTACGAAACAGCCTAAAGGTAAAATAAATGAAAAATTGACCTCGGATACCCCGAGAATTCGAATGTCGTCATAATTGGAACCGCCAAGATCTAGAATCATTCCTTGTAAGGTCGGCATGATTGCGCCTCCCACGATTGCCATGACGAGATATGCAGCTGCAAATTTGGAGTCTTCACCCAGTCCTTCGAGTGCTATCCCATAAATGGTGGGGAACATCAGCGACATCGCAAATGAGATCGCGACTAAGCTATAAAGCCCAGCCATTCCAGGTAAGAAGATAGCTCCAGTCGTAAACAAAATAGCTAGAATTGAAAAAATAGTTAATAATTTACTTGGCTGGATGAATCGTAGGAGAAAAGTGCAAATCCATCGGCCGACTAGAAAAACTAACAATGCTGCATAGCCAAAATTGACCGCTTCCGCATTGGTGATTCCGAGGACTTCAGCGTATTGATAAATATAAGTCCAAACCATGATCTGTGCCCCGACATAAAACATCTGAGCGAGGGTGCCTTCCACAAAGTTTCGATTCTTCAAAAGACGACGCATGGTATTCTTAAAATCTACTTTGGAATTGGAGTCTTTACTTTCAGGCATTTTAGCCATTGCTATCACAACCAAAATACCCAATACGACCAAACCCAGCATTACATATGGATCTCGAATAACCATCAGATCAGCTGTTCGGATCACTGCTTTGGCAGATTCATCCAAGGAATTGAAGATGATGTTCCCATCTGCGTCAGTGTTATTCGATTGTAGGGCATTGAGGATAAATTCTTTGGCTACAAATAATCCTGCCAAAGCCCCCATTGGGTTAAATGCCTGAGCAAGATTTAGTCGTTGGGTGGCTGTAGCTTCTGGTCCCATAGACAAAATATATGGATTGGCGGTAGTCTCTAGAAATGCCAATCCAAATGTTAGTATGTAAAGTGAAGCCAAGAAGAATCCATAGCTTTCCCAAGCTGCCGCTGGATAGAAAAGCAATGCTCCTAGAAAATATAGACCTAGACCTAAGAGAATTCCAGTTTTGTAGGAATACTTTTTAATGAAAAAAGCCGCAGGCAAGGCCATGGTAAAGTACCCTCCGTAAAAGGCCAGTTGGACAAATGAAGCTTGGGTATTATTCAACTCCAAAACTCGTTTGAATGCCGCAACCATGGGATTGGTGATGTCATTGGCAAAGCCCCAAAGGGCAAATAATGAAGTGATCAATATAAAGGGAAGGATCAATTCCTTTGGGACAAGAGAGGTTTTGGGATTCATAGGGCGCGGTCAAGATGGGTGTATCCACCATCAACATGGAGCTGCTGGCCGGTGATATGGCTGGCTTTATCAGAAAGTAAGAAGATGACCATTGCCGCGATTTCCTCAGGGGTAGTCATTCGGTTTCCTAATGGTATTTTGGACGTAATGCTAGCTAATTTTTCTT
>JAFMBQ010000635.1 GCA_017858365.1 Algoriphagus sp.
CTTAAAAACAGCAGCAAAGGCACCCGAACCAAACAAGTAAACCTTAATTGGAACTGTCCTTGAAGGGATTAAGTTAATACCATCAAGAGTTCTAAAAGCGTTTCCGCCAATTTTTTGAATTACCTGATTATACTCTCCTATACTTGGATAATTCATAATGCTTATTTTTTTTCTTTCTTTAACTGATATATTTGCCAAGCTTTTTCTGATTGACTGCCCCAAATTCCATCAGCAACTACTTTATAGCCTCCTTTTATTAATTCTTGTTGTCTTTTTTTAGCTTCTTTTTTTGAAATATTATTGGTTTTGGTTTCAATAACCTGATTTTTCTTTTTAGCCAAGTCTAGGTTTGAACCTCCCGTGATTTTATTTTTTACTACTTGTATTTCTTCTTTTGCCTTTTCATATTTTTTTTCAATTTCAGTTGTAGTTTTATCTGTTATTGACAAATTCGATTTAGGTCTAAGTAAATACATCATCAGCATATTTACCATTAATAAACTAATTGTTACAATAAGTAATATTTCGTGAAGGTTAAGTTTAGATTTTACATAATGCATATCTTTAGCTACGCCATCGAATTGATTTTTTATTTCCTTCATTTCCATATTTGAATTTGGGTTTTCTATTTGTGGTGTTAATATTGTTGGACTAAAGTCTATCTCCATTTCTTTTGGAAATTGAAATTCATTTGGTGGACAAATTAGTTTTATGTCGGAAGTGCTTCCAATTGGTATGATGATAGCAGAAATATCATCTTCCTCGAGTTCTTTGCTTTCCCATTTTTTTAAACACAAATTAAGTAGGCCCTCAAATGATTGAATATTTAAAAGCTCTTTGATTGTATCAGGTCTTTTTAGTAAAAGTCGACTTAAAGCATCAGTTGCCAAAATAATTATATCATTATTATTATAAGTTATAGATGTACTTTTAAAAAATGTTTCATCAATTCCATCTTTTAAAAGTACTTCTGTATTTATAAAGTGATTATTGGAGTCAATACCATTAATATCAGAAAATGGAAAAGTCTTGATTTTATAATCAGGCGTGATTAGAAATAAATTTGTGTCCCCACAAGAAATTATTTCAGCTTTATTTTCTTCTTTTAAATGTAAACCAATAAAGGTAGCTGTGCCCCCTTTGCTCTGTTTAGCTCTCTCCAAAGATGCTTTTGCAGGATTAGTACTAAAACTAAATTCTACATTTTTATATGTTTGAACAATTTCTTTTAATTTAAAAATTAGATTAAAAGGTTCAAAAATCGGGTTATTAACAAAATTTTTAGTGATGATTTCAGCCCATAACTCAGAATTGAAGCTCTGTGTTGTTCCATCAGCTAGTGCAAATATTTTATCTGTGGAATTTAGAGCATATCTATCTTGAATATACTTATATTCGTATGAAGATCTCTTATGAAGTTGTAAAATTCTAATACTCATTATTGCGGTGTTCCAATGTTTAAGAAATTGATTAAATCTGAAGCATTACCATTAAAAACATAACCTTTAGCACCGTTAGTTATATCATATCCTTTTTGTAATGCTATTCTGATCATGTTCTGATCGAGTGGCGTTGAAATTTCGTAAAGTAATTTTCCAAACCTATCCATTGTGGGGCTTTCATTGGGAAACAAACTTTTAACCCCTGCTTTAGACGAAATATGAATATTAAGAATATTTACACTACCATAATTTGTGCTTAGCTGTTTAATTTGTTGTGTTTCATTGATAAGTTGTGTAAAGTTACTTCCTGCATCAGTTGCTTCACCGTCTGTAATATTTATGATTATTGGTGGATGGCAGTCTTTATGATTTCCCCAATTTATCCAATCATTACATAATCTCTTGGCATTTTCAAATGCCTTTGTCATTGGGGTATCTTGTTCTGAATATGGTTTAATCCATATAGGCTTATCGTTAACTTGCCCTAAGGGAAAATCAAAAATATTTTTTATCGATACTACCCATTTTCCAGCTAGTTGCCCCTCCCATCCAGATTGAGCAATTTTACTTTCTTTTCCATAGCCAATAATCGCAATTTCAAACCTATTTTTAAGTTCTCCACCATTACCAATGCATCTTAAACCTATCTCATAAATAACATCGTTTATCGCTTCTGCAACTTCAAATGATTTTTTATGTGAGCCGTTACCAAATTGATCACTCATTGAGGCACTTTGGTCTATAAGATAAACAATTAAACAAGGATTTGTGCTACTAATTGTGAGATTTCTAATGTCATGCATAATTCTTATTTTATTAATCATATAAACTTCCGTCTACATATCCTGTTTTTTGAGATTCTTGTTCTACTTGTTTAAAATTAGCATTATGATTGTTATGTCCACCACTATAATCACCTTGATAACCAGATCCTGGGGTTAATTGAGAATTGGAATTAACTTGTGGCTGATTGTTGGAATTTCCTTGATATGTTTGTCCACCCAAAACTTGAATACCCTTTGGATTTTCTCCATATTCATTTTTACTTGGTTGTCCATCCTGGAAAATTAACCAAAATATATAAAAAGGTATAAGCTGCCACCAGCCACTGTTACCAACATCATGGCATCTTTTAGCACATTGAGCCCACAAAAACCAAAGTAAGGGGATAAGAGCTATTAACAGAAATGCAGCAGCTCCACTACTTTGTTCTACCATTACATTTATAATTCCTATTGTAACG
>JAFMBQ010000085.1 GCA_017858365.1 Algoriphagus sp.
TCGAGCTGATTACGTTCATTCACATACATTTCGTCTACAAAATTTTGGACCGTTGGATAGCCAAGTTTTAACGCGTGAAATCCCATAATCTGATAACTTCCCCAAGAGGCTGAGGCAAACGCTGCTTCTTTTATTCTAGGATCTGTTCCTAATGCGATTGCTTTTTCTAATCTCAAATATTCATTCGTCCCGCCCAGATAATGCTTTTTTGTCCATGAGTTATACAAAATATCCTCATTACTGGTTTTGGAAAGTGAGGCTGGATCGATTCCTCTTTCTTTTAATTGTTTCCAAAAGATGTGACCCTCAAATAGTATTTTCGGTCTACCATCTACAAAAAAACCTTTTCCAGAGCTTTCTACCTCATTGACGGCCTTGATTGCAGCGAGTTCTACGCCGTACTTTTTCGAAAAATCGATCAAATCTTTCTCTTCCAAAAATTTGTCACGAATGGTTTGTGCAGGTTTGGTTTTTTCGAGAAGCACAGTCCAAGTTTTCAAACCTACCTCTCCATCAATCACCAATCTGTTTTTGGATTGGAAGTCCTTTACAGTTGATTCTGTTAGCGACCCAAAATATTCTGTAATTGGAATATCGTAGCCTATTTTGACTAGTAACTCTTGTAAAAAGCTAACTGAAGACCCTCTGGATCTAATTTTTAGGTTTTGCATAGCTAAGGATGACTTTAAAAATAAAAAGTACTTCAATTTAATTGAAGTACTTTTAAATAGCAACCGTTTTATGGTCTCATTCGGGATCAATTACATTTTTTCTCGCACCAAATTTCCCCTCGCTTTTTGAAGATGGTTTTGCGGGTTGAGGAGATTCTGAAGTCGTATTTGATGAAGCTGGCCTTGGATTTTTATTTTGGTAAGCATGCTGAGGCTTATTTTTAGGTTTATCCCCCTCACGCTTTTTAAAATTTGATTTATTTCCGGATTTGAAATTCCCACCTTCCTTTTTGGAATCACCTGTATAGGTAGGACCTGCTTCCATACCCTCCGGAAGTGGATTCTGAGTAACCTGCATTCCTATTAATTTCTCAATTCGGACAAACTTGTGTTGATCCTTAGGATTAACAAATGTGATCGCCTCTCCTTCTTTATCTGCTCTTGCTGTTCTTCCAACTCGGTGTACATAGTCTTCAGGATCAGATGGAGTATCGTAATTAATGATTAATTCAATCCCAACGACATCTATTCCCCGTGAAATAATATCAGTTCCAACAAGAATTTTTACCGCCCTATTTTTGAAGGCGGCCATAATTTTCTCTCGCTCTACCTGCTCTAAATCAGAGTGAAATGCTTCTACGTCAAATTGCTTCCGAAGCACTTTAAAAAGTGATTTCACCTTCTCCTTAGTTGATGCAAAAATTATTACTGCCTCGTACTCTTTTTGGGAAAGAATATTCTTTACAAGCTCTTCCTTTTGAGTATCATAGACTGAATACATGGATTGAGTAACTCCTTCAGCAGTTTTACCTAATGCAATAGATATCTCTACAGGTTTGTTGAGAAAATTCATACTAAACTGCCGAATCTTGGTTGGCATAGTAGCAGAGAATAGGATGGTTTGTCTATTCTTTGGTAAGTAATTGACGATTTTCAAAATGTCATCTGAAAATCCCATATCCATCATTCGATCAGCTTCATCCAAGATCAAATGCTGTAGTGAACTGAGATCCATTTTGCCACCCGCAAGCAGTGCAATCAATCGTCCCGGAGTTGCCACTACAATATCTGCCCCTAATTCAAGGGCCTTTTTCTGCTGCTCCCAGACGATTCCATCTCCACCGCCATAGATAGGAATGGAACTGATCCCTAAAAAGTAGGCAAAGCCCTGAATTTGCTGATCGATTTGAATTGCAAGTTCGCGTGTTGGAGCTAAGATTAAAGTATTCAGATTTGATACACCTGACTTACTTATTTTATTCAGAATGGGTAAGATGAAGGCTGCAGTTTTTCCAGTTCCGGTTTGAGCACATGCGATCAAGTCCTTATTATCCATGATCACAGGGATCGCTTTCTCCTGAATGGGGGTTGGTTTTTCATAACCCATAGCATTCAGGCCATCCTGAAGTGAAGGTTCGAAATTAAATGATGAGAATTCCAAAGTTGAAATGATTAGGTATTTTTGAGAAAGACAGAAGATTGCTGTCTTTTCAAATATACCTCTGAATCTGATATAAACCCAAATCTTTGAACTTAGCTGTGATTCTAACCGGCAATTTCATCTCAAAATTGCTTGAATCAGGCAATTGGTTTATATTTCATCACGATCTGTATAAACCAACATTAGATGAAATATAAGCTTTACATCAAAACCTTTGTACTCCTTTACTTCTGTTTTTTCCTCAACTTAACCTTAGCTATTGCCCAAAATTTCGAGCTAAAAGGGAGAATTGTGGATTCTGAATCGCAACAGTTTCTAGATGAAGTTAGCGTGACATTAAGAGGAACAGCATTTGGTCAAATGTCTGTTGCAGGAGGAAATTTTAACTTTAAAAATATTGTTCCGGGCCGATATGTGCTTTCCCTTAATCTTGATGGATATAATAATTATGAGCAAGTCGTCAAATTAACTCAGGATATCGATCTAGGGCAGATTTATATGGTTAAATACGGAGCCGAAGGTACAGGTGCCGCGCTTCAAAAAACCATTAGGGCAACCAACATTACCAATCTGTTCAACGACCGTCCCAATATGCTGGGAGGAAATATGGTCTATGGAATAGCTCCTGAAGCCGCAAAGGTGGAAGGAAATAATTACTTAGATAAAAAATGGAATACTGCCTCTCTCCTACTTTATAAAGATCAAAAGGTTTTGGAAGGTTACAGAGTTCGCTATAATATTATCGCAAATCAATTTGAATTGATGGAGCCGCAATCTAATAACGTATCTGTTATGATGGGATTGCGAATTCAAAATTTGGTATGGGTAGATTCCGCTTACAAGGTTCCTCGATATTTTGTCAATGGGATGGATTTTCTGGATGAAGGGGTTCCCATATCCGGGTTTTTCGAGGTGCTGGTTGATGGGCAATTACCATTGATGCGACGAACAGAAGCAATCTTCAAAGAGTCAAATTACAATACTGCATTGATGGTGGGGAATCGAAATCATAAAATCATCAAAAGAAACACCTATTTCTATTTGGATGGGAAGAATGTGATCGAAGTTCCATCAAATCGAAAGAAACTTTTGCTGTTATTTGGCGATAAAGCAGAGGAGATGGAAAATTTCATCAATGATAATAGCCTTCCCACTCGAGATCCTGGTTCGCTCTTCCAGATTTTCACCCATTTCAACTCTCAATTTGACGGCTTTCAGCCAATTATAAGCCAACTGCTAGACGAAAATTAAAGATTCTAAAAATATAATTATGCTTAAGAAATTTACCTTGGTTGCTTGTTTACTTCTTCCAACGCTGACCTTTGCACAGCAAACCCAAAAGCCTGTTCTTCATGGTAAAAATTGGGTTGCCATCACTGGGAAACCTTTAGCGGCGACTGCCGGATCTCAGATCTTTCAACAAGGTGGCAATGCAGTAGATGCTGCTTGCGGAATGCTAGCTGCCACTGCCACCATGTGGGATGTTCTTTCTTGGGGTGGGGAAACCCAAGCCCTGATTTATAATCCGAATACCAAGAAGGTGATCGCCATTAATGCCATGGGCTATGCGCCGACAGGTGCGACTGTTGATTTTTACAAATCACAGAATATGGACTATCCACCGGAATTTGGACCTTTAGCAGCGACAACACCGGGTACACCAGGAGGATTGCTGACCATGTTGGCCGAATACGGCACGATGAGTCTGGCAGAAGTTTTGGCTCCTGCCATGCAGCTGGCCAAAGGCTATCCGATCGAGGAGATGACTGCAAATAATATTGAAAAGGGAAAGGCCAAAATAAAAGATTGGCCTTATTCCAAAAAGGTGTTTTTACCGCACTTGGGGGAAGATCGTGAAGCTCCAGAAGCAGGTGAGATTTTTATCCAAGAAGATTTATATCAGACACTAGGCAAATTGGTTGAAACCGAGAAAGCTGCTTTGAAAGCAGGGAAAACTAGAAAAGAAGCTATTTATGCTGCCTATGATCGATTTTACAAAGGAGATATCGCAAAGGAAATTGTAAGAGGAACTCGAGAGCAAGGTGGACTTTTCACCGAAGCCGACTTGGCAAATTGGAAAGTGAAAATAGAGGAACCTCTTTCTGTGAATTATAAAGGAATTGAAGTCTATAAGCTTCAAGAATGGACCCAAGGCCCGGCACTTCTTCAATCTTTGAATATTCTTGAGAATTTCGATTTGAAAAGCATGGGGTACAATTCAGCGAATTACATCCACACCATTTATCAAGCAATGAGTCTGGCCTTTGCAGATCGTGACTTTTATTATTCTGATCCTGCATTTGACCCAGTAAGCCCGATGAAAGGTTTGCTTTCGAAAGAATACGCAAAAGATCGTGCGAAACTAATTAAAGATAAAAATGATCCAACGATTGGGCCTGGTGATCCATATCCTTATCAAGGAGGTACCAACCCTTTCACCAACTTACTCAATCAAAATAAATCAGCAGTAGCCATAAATAATCCAGGAATGCCTCTTCAAGGACTGGAAGATCCTTTTTTGGAGCAATTTCAACGCGGCACTACTTCTATTGAAGCTGCAGATGCTGAGGGTTGGGTTGTTTCGGTGACTCCGAGCGGAGGTTGGATTCCAGCTGTGATCGCTGGTAATACCGGTGTTGGTTTGAGTCAACGTATGCAAAGCTTTGTCTTGGATGAAAAGTTGAATCCATACAATCTTGTTGAGCCAGGCAAGCGTCCAAGAGTTACTTTGACCCCAAGTCTGGCGCTAAAAGACGGAAAGCCTTTCTTGGCTTTTGCGGTTCAGGGCGGGGATTCTCAGGATCAAAATTTACTTCAGTTTTTCTTGAACATCGTAGAATTTGATATGAATGTGCAACAAGCTGCAGAGGCTGCTAATATCAATTCTTACCAGATGCAAAGTTCTTTCGGAGCGCACGAGATCAAACCTGGTGCAATGACTGTTAGAGAAGATACTCCTATTTGGATTAGAGCTGAATTAGCTAAAAAAGGCTATTTGCTAGATTATTGGGCTAGAACATCCGGACCGATCAATGCTATTTGGTTTGATTGGAAGCATGGTAGCTTTTGGGGTGGATCCAGTAATTATGGGGAAGACTACGGGATAGCTTGGTAATATCAGCTGGCATTAAGCAGTCTAACAGTAGGCTATTGGGTTTTATAGTAGCTTAGAAAGCTGGGAGATTACTGCCTGAATCCACTATTTATATATACAGCTAGTTTACAGCAACTTAATTATGGATCCTTCCATGATCTGAATAAGATTTCAAAAAATGATTACGATTTTAATTTTACTAAAAAAATATGATAAGAATCAATTACTCTAACCTGCGAAGTTGCCTTAAAGCAATTTTGTTTTCAATTCTATTCTTAGGTTTCTCAAGCCTTTCTTTTTCACAGAAGACTGCCAAGCCAGATCCTCTGAAAGCTAAAGTTCAACAGTCAGTTGATACACGGTATGTCGCATTAACAGACCTGAGTGATAAAATCTGGTCTTTTGAGGAAATCGCTTTTCAAGAAACTCAATCTGCTGCAGCTCTTTCAGATTATGCAGAGTCTTTAGGATTCAAGGTGACCCGGGGAGTTGGAGAGATTCCAACGGCTTTTGTTGCGGAATATGGGTCTGGAAAACCAATTATAGGAATAATGGGTGAGTTTGATGCCTTACCAGGCCTTTCGCAAAATAAAGTCCCTTTTAAAGATCCATTGCATGTAGATGCTCCAGGACATGGTTGTGGTCATAATCTTTTTGGTGTGGCCTCACTAGGTGCAGCAGCCTCGATCAAAGACTTGATTGAGAAGGGAGAATTAAGAGGAACAATTCGATTTTACGGAACCCCAGCAGAGGAGAAATTCTTTGGAAAACTTTGGATGATACGTGCGGGACTATTCAATGATGTAGATGTGATGCTGGATTGGCATCCTGCAGATGAAACTAAAGTAAATGCTCAAAAGGGCTTGGCTTTGGTTGATTTTCTTGTGGAATTCAGAGGACAAGCGGCACATGCCTCGGCTGATCCTTGGAATGGAAGAAGTGCCTCAGATGCCTTAGAATTATATGCAAATGGAATCAATTATTATCGTGAGCATATCAAGCCTACCGTTCGGATTCATTACCATATTCAAGATGCTGGTCAAGTGGTGAATGTGGTTCCAGACTACAGTAGAATTTGGGTGCGAGTGCGGGATAGCAGTCGGGAAGGCTTATTTCCTGTTTGGCAGCAAGTCGAAAAAATGGCTGAAGGCGCAGCAATTTTAGCTAATGTCGACTATGAAGTAAACCTAATCTCAGGGATTCATGAGATGCTTATTAATAGAACAGGGTCTGCAGTCTTGCAAAAGAACTTGGAAACCTTAGGGCCGATTTCTTACACTGCCGAAGAACAAGTTTTCGCAAAGAAGATTCAAGAAAGTGTGAACAAGCCTCAAATCGGTTTAGTCTCTGAGATTAAGCCCTTGGAAGAAACCTTAGAGCACTCTATGGGAGGTTCTACAGATGTGGGTGATGTAAGTTGGAATGTACCAGTGATCAGCTTGTCTGCTACCACTGCGCCAAACGGAACTCCTTGGCATTCTTGGGCAGTCGTAGCCTGCGGAGGAATGTCTATTGGCCATAAAGGAATGGGATATGCTGCAAAAGCACTTGCAATGACTATGGTGGACTTATATCAAAATCCAGCACTGGTCGAGTCAATCAAAGCTGAATTCAAGACTGAAAAAGGAGACTATATCTATAAAGGAATCATTCCAGATGGCCCGCCTCCAATTAAGTCAAAATTGCAGTAGGGAAATGATCATTCTTTACTAACCCATTATGACAAAATTTGATAGGCGTTCATTTTTGAAATCTTCTGCTTTAGCTGCAATTCCTGCTTTGAGTATCAGTTCAGCATTTGCTAATTCTAAACCAGAATTACCTGAGAATTTTAATGCGAGTGATCGAGTAGTTTTTAGATTTGATGGAGCTCAGCTTAGCCCAATGGAGTATTTGAATAAGCTTCAAAAAATCAATTCAGAATCTCCAATTCAAATGGATAGCTACGGAAAAGGTGGAGTAGTTGAGGCTTTGGAAAAAAAATTCGCAGAAATCACGGGCAAGGAAAAAGGGATATATATGCCCACGGGTACGCTAGCCAATCAATTAGCAATAGCGGCACTCAGTGGGAATCAACCGAAAGTAATCGTCCAAGACATCAGCCACATCAATCGTGATGAGGCTGATGCAAACTTGGTTTACAATAAACAATTAGTGCCTCTCGCGGATAACAAGACCTATTTCACGGCCATTGAACTCGAGGAAAAAATTAAGAGGCTTCCTTCAGAGGAATACTTTTATAGTGGAATTGGAGCCGTTTCTGTAGAAAATCCTGTCAGAAGGGCTTTTGGAGAATATATTCCTTTCGAAGAATTGAAAGCGATTAAGAAAGTCTGCGATGAACAATCCATCAAAATGCATCTGGATGCCGCTCGAATTTATATTGCTTCGGCTTGGTCAGGAGTTTCGATACAAGAGTATTCCTCTCTTTTTGATACTGTGTATATTTCGCTTTACAAGTATTTGGGTGCAAATGGTGGAGCAATACTTTGCGGAGATGCTGCACTTATCGATCAATTACCCAGACAGATCAAAATCCATGGTGGAAATATCCAAGCAAATTGGGAAAATGCTGCAATGGCACTGCACGCTCTTGACACTATCGAACAAAAGTGGAAGGATGTGAAGAAAAGATCAGATGAACTTTTGGCTTCATTAGAATTAATGCCTGGAATAAGCATTCGAGCCAAAGAAAATCCGACTAATATTTATTTTCTCCAACTCCCTGAAAATCTGCAAATCGAGCAAATGTCAAAGCGATTATTTGAGGAGTTTAACATTCAAATAAATGCTAACCCAAATTCTAAAGATCTGATGCTTATGATGAATGAGACACTTTTAAATCAGCCACTAGAAAAAATCATTCAGGCCTTCAAGGTCTGTATTTCTCAATCTTGATTTTCAATAATCTTAAAAAAAATGAAACGAATTTT
The DNA here is from genome assembly GCA_017858365.1 of Algoriphagus sp. Lineage (GTDB taxonomy): Bacteria > Bacteroidota > Bacteroidia > Cytophagales > Cyclobacteriaceae > Algoriphagus. The sequence continues at coordinate 8,140 of JAFMBQ010000085.1, forward strand.
CTTCTCCACTCTTTTACTTTTATGTATCACTTTATCGGGCTTTGACAGCCCCCAGAAAAAGATTTTGATCATAGGTGATTCCATTTCCATTGGCTACACGCCTTATGTTTGGAAATATTTTCAGGGAAAAGCTTTGGTTACTCATAATCCTGGGAATGGACAGCATACTGGGACTGGTCTGGAGAAAATAGAAGAATGGATCGGAGATGAAGATTGGGATTTAATTCAGCTGAACTGGGGACTTTGGGATTTGGTTTATCGCCACCCTGATTCCAAAGCCAATGGAAATCGAGACAAGGTCAATGGTAAGGTTACCTTTACTGTTGATGAATATGCTTCGAATTTGGATTCATTAATTACCAAGATTAAAAGATTGACCGATGCAAAATTGATTTTCGTAACGACCTCGTACGTGCCAGAAGAGGAAACTGGTAGGCTATCTTCAGATCCTGAGAAATACAATGCAGCCGCAAAAGCAGTCATGCAAAAGCACGGTGTTGCAGTCAATGATATTTATGAAGCTTCAAAAGCTATTCACAAGGCACATGGAATAGGAATTGACGATGTCCACTATACTGAAAAAGGAAGTGCAGAACTCGGGAAATTGATTGTGGCCTTTATGGAAAAGGAATTGAATGGAACAAAGGCTACAGTTCTTTCAGATGAAGAGTAGGTACAAAACCTGATTCATGATTCCTTTGATTCACTTTTTTCAGGATTCAATGAAGACTTGATTTTCAACTACTACACTGAAGACTTTCTTCTCCTTGAGCAAGGAGAGATCTGGGATAATGAATTCATTCGAAATTATTTCGAGCAGGCAAAACAAGAAGACTCCAATCCCCTACGCACTAATCGTTTTGAGTTTATTTCTACTAAAATAGAAGGGAATAGAGCTTGGGTAGCATACCAAAATTACCCAACTATCATCAGAGCCGTTCAGGACCCGCAAAATCTTCATTGGCTGGAAAGCGCAACGGCAGTTCGCACCGCAAAAGGGTGGCGACTGGACATGTTGCATTCTACGAGAATCAAATAGTGGTTTTTCCTTCAAGTACTTTATGAAATTAAACAAATCTTAAGAATCGCTTAAGGGAATCGCAAAGATGAGCGTCTCAAATTGCAAGGGTAATCACTAAACCAAACAGAAATGGAAGAAAAACTATCCAGAAACGCATTCTTAAAATCACTAGGATTTAAAGGCGCTTCCCTCATTGCAGTCTATTGTGCTATACCAGTTTTGAGTAGTTGCATAAATGAGCCTTCACCAAATGATCCTGGAGCAGGTGGCTCGGGAACAGATTTTACCCTCGATCTCAATGATGCAGCATATTCTAAACTGAATACAGTTGGGAAATATGTGGTGGCCAATAGAATAGTCGTTGCCCGAATCTCATCTACCACTTTTGCCGCAGTGACTCAGGTCTGTTCGCATGAAGGCAGAGTAAAAGTGATTTATCAAAATGCCGAGTTTTACTGTACTGAACATGGCGCAAAATTCGATGTCAATGGACGGGGATTGAATTCCAATGGAAAAAATGGATTGACTGTTTATATGACGGCTTTGAATGGTAACCTATTACGTGTTTTTTCTTAAAAATAGATGATGCGTTATAATTTCATTGCTCTCTTTCTTTTTATAGCCTTCTTCGGCTATGTGAGTCCAGCAGTTGCCCAAGATGATTTGATGTCACTTTTGGATGAAGATTTTGCAAAAAAACCGACTTATACCTTTGCAACATTCAAAGCTACTCGACTAATAAATGGACGAACTGTAGAGACTATTTCAAAAAAGCATCTTAATTTTTGGATATCCCACAGATTTGGAGCAGTCAACAGTGGTTTTATCAACAATTTCTTCGGTCTAGATGAAGCAAAAATCAGACTGGGATTGGAGTACGGAATTACAGATCGCTTAATGATAGGAGCAGGAAGAAGCTCTGTGGAAAAAACTTATGATTTCTATTCCAAATATAAAGTTCTTCGCCAGTCTAATAAAATCCCGGTTACTGTCACTGCTATGGGCGGAATGGCTATTAATACCATGACGACAGGCTATATTACTGAAACTGGGGCTGAGATGAAGTTTTTTAACAATCTGGAACGGTATTCTTATACAGGACAAGTTCTAATTGCCCGAAAGTTCAATGAAAAAATATCTCTTCAACTGATGCCAACAATTCTTCATCAAAATCGAGTAGAAAGTGCATTAATCGATAATACTATGCTTTCTATGGGAGGAGGAGGACGCTATAAACTGTCCAATAGAATTACACTTTCTGCTGAGTATTATTACAATGTCGTGGATCGAACACAATACAAGAACGACACTGGCCTACCCTATCCATATCACAATTCTCTTGCTTTAGGTGTAGATATCGAGACAGGAGGGCACGTGTTTCAACTTCATTTTACCAATTCAAAAGGCATGATCGAAAAGCAATTTATTGGTCAGACAATCGGGACTTGGGAGAACAAGGACATCTTTTATGGATTCAATATTGCAAGAACTTTCAGTCTAGATAAATCTGCCAAAAAGAAAATCAAATGAAAAAGCTAATCTTAATTTTATTGGTAGTCCCTTTTCATTTTCTGATTTCTTCTGGAAATGCTCAAACACTCTTTTCCACTTCTGCTGGAGAAGTCTCATTTTACTCGTATACTCCGGTAGAAGATATCAATGCGGTCAACAAGAAGATTGGCAGTATTATTAATTCTGAGACCCGAGAGGTTGCCGTTCAGATGCGCATGACGGACTTTTCATTTCCTAATAAATTGATGCAAGAGCATTTTAATGAAAATTATTTGGAAAGTGAGAAATATCCAACAGCTTCTTTTCGAGGAAAAATCACAGGAAATGAAGATTTTACTTTACCAGGAAATCATGCTGTAAAAGCCACGGGAAAAATGAAAATTCATGGTGTAGAAAAGCCAATGGAATTGGTAGGTCAAATCAATTCTGATGGGAAAGTACTAAAATTGAAACTCGAATTTTTAATCAAGCTTGCAGATTATAAGATCGAAATTCCTACGCTGGTATTTGCAAAGATTGCCGAAGAAATCCAGGTCAAAGGAGTATTAGACTTAGTGAAAAAGTAGACGTTAATTTTAGTCTACTACACTTGATTTCAAAAAAAATCCTTTGAGGGTTCTAAGCCTCAAAGGATTTTATATTCGCTTCAGAAAATCTCTTTTTAAGAGAATAGCTTTTCCAAAATCTTATAGGTGATTAAATAGGTAGGTCTAACTCCTTCCATGCCTAAAGCACCAGAAGCCAAAGTACTACCTGTCTCCAGCGGATTATCCGAAGCGTAATAGGCGTACAATACTTTAACATTTGACCGAATACTTCGACGAATCTTAGAGGCAGACTGTATCGCTTTTTGATAATGTGCGCCTTCCATTTCCAATCCTACGGCATTCCATGAAGACTCCATGAAATAGGTTAAGATATCCTTATTCTGAAGGGAAGTTCCCAGTACAGTCACCATTGATCCGGAATAAACGCCTAATCCATAGCCTTCAAAATCTGATTTTTTGAATTCATTTTTGAAGGGATAATTATCGGCAGTTCCCTCAAAAACATGCGAATTCGGAATCATGAGATCCCCTTTTCCTCCATAAAGAATTCCAGCCTTTCCCATGATTGAAGTGGAAACCACATCAAGCGGAGTAGTTTTTTCGCTTTGTTGATAAGGCTTCAATAACTCATCAAAACATTCATAAGCCTGCTCTCCAAAGGCGTAATCCATCACCACGAAGACAGGTCTCTTATTTTTATCAGTTGGTAACTGAACCCCAGGAATTAATTCATCTTTTTCTAATGGTGCAGTGTCTATAATTTGAGCACCGATATTTGTTCCTGATTCATCCGGAAGATTGATAAAACCATGTGCCAAAGCATAATCTTCGATTGCCTTTCCTTTGTGATCCTTAGAATTAGTACTGATAGCCATGACTACATCTTCCAATGCTTGGTAATCCTTGAGTTTGAGCAACTGAAACCCGTAAACAGTATTCAATACTGAATGTAGATTTGCTGAAATGATATGAATTGGACGCTTTAATAAACCTTTTTCATCCAAGGTTTCTTTGATTCGTTTGGCCCAAAGCTCCCCATAGACATGATGTCCTACTCTTTCCCGAAGGGTTGCAGAAAAAGAAATTTCTCGATCTAGGTTATGGATGGACTCGTCATAGGCCAATTTGCCCAAATGGTAGATTATAGAAAACAAACTATTTGAATTGCTGCTTTGCTCAAATTTATCCACTGCAGCTAATGTTTCTTCAAACGTTCGTCCAATCAAATGACTCAAATA